>NZ_CP135592.1:0-67713 GCF_032387735.1 Streptococcus sp. DTU_2020_1000888_1_SI_GRL_NUU_041A
GGCTTAGCTGCTTATTACTTTTTAAGGAAAGCGCATTTTGCGCATGGAGGAAAATATGGTAAAATCATTCAAAGCGAAAGGTGGAAGAACTACATGGTTACGTGTAGATCGTACCTTTCCTTGTCCTATTTGCGGTAAGACAGACTGGTGCTGTGTAAATGAGCAGCAAACCAAGGCTGTCTGCATGCGTGAATTAGACAACACTAAACAATCGTATATGGGAGGAACTTTATATGATTTATATGACCACCAAAAAGTGGATATAAAAAAAATTGATAATTCGTCCCTATTAAATTTAGCACCTGCAAATAGACTGCACAAAGTATATTCCTTAGTCATCCAGCTCTTAGGATTGACTGAGGAGCATCAGGAGCATTTGATGAATGAGAGAGGACTTTCTGCAGAACAAATCGCTTTACGCGGATATGCATCTGCAGAAAAAAGTACTTTATCTCGTCAAATTTCTCAACAAAAATCTGGTGGGAAAAGCATTAAAACAATTTGGGAAGATGTTTTTTTAGCAAATAATCTTCCAAAAGATGCTTGGAGAGGAGTCCCAGGATTTTCCTACAATGAGGAGCATCAGGCTCCAGTATTTAATGTTTCTAAACATGGAATACTGATCCCTAGTCGCAATGATTGGGGGCAAATTGTGGGGATTCAGATAAGGGTTAATCCTCGCGAATATACTTATGATGTCAAAGTAAATTCTAAGAATCAATACCGGGTAAGCATTGTCTCTTCGGATAATACACCAAAATATATTATTCGTGATGAAGCATTTGAAGTAGTAGCTGAAGGGCCACTTACTTCTCCCGAAATGACTTTCAAGAATGGACTTTCATTTACAGCAAAAGTTAGAGCTAAATACATTTATGTGTCTAGTTCTGACAGGAACTTAGGAACAGCAGCAGCATCGCGACCTCACTTTTCTTTTCCTGATTCAATTTTAGCTCAAGCTAAATTTGATGATGAAGGAAATAGTCGAGTTCATTTGATGAGCAAAGTGAATATTCATAATGTTCTTGTGACAGAAGGTTTATTAAAAGCTGATATTATCAGCTCTTGTCTGCCAGAGTCACAATTTGCTAAACTTGGCCCAACAGTTGTAGTTGCTATGGCTGGTGTAAGTTCTTGGCAACGTGTTGCAGTGCAAATCTTGAAATATAATTTTCAAGAAGTTTATCTGGCTTTTGACCAAGATTTTGAAGGGACTGAACAAGTCTTTGAACGTTTAAATGATATGGTCCAGTATCTTACGTATGATAAAGGTCGGATATCAAATGTTCTAACTTGGGAAACCGGAAAAGGATTGGACGATTTTCTTCTCTCTGAAAATTCTAGAGTTGAAAAAGTTCAAATTTGGTCTTATGAACCAAAACAATAGAAACCCTATTGGGTATGGAGGAAAATCAATTAAATAGTCACTCATCTTGATGAAGAAGACATGTGGAAATAGTCAAAAGAAATTCTTATTATAAGAAAATTTTGATTTACTAACTGTATAGAAATAAAAAGTTGTCAGAAATGGCAGCTTTTTTATCGTGGAGGAAAAATGACAAATTTATTAGTTGAAACAACGAAAAAAAGCTCAAGTTGTTCTAAAAAGGTATTATTTCCTAGATTGAAACCAGGAGAGAAGAAAACTCAAATTGTTCGCAAGATGGTGAACTATTTGGGAAAAGTTCGCTTGTTAAGCAAATCATCTTATACATTGACTTATAGTCGTGATGATGTAGATCAATTGCTAGGAGAAGAAATGGAATACTGTTTAACCTATTGTTCCAGTGTTCCTTGGGAAGATAGAGCTTCCTTAATTAGTATTTTTTGTAAAAATACTAATACTAGGTCTGATCTCCCTGCGGATTTTATAGATAACCAAGTAGTTATCATGAGTAATCATGGGACACGAGGAAAGGATCTATCTTTAAATCTTTTCATTCTAGTTGTTGATGATGCTCTTATAAAATTAAAAGGGTACTCTGAGCTAAAAAGATGGTACTATTTTGTTGATGGTGAACAGCACTTTTATTCTATTGTATCTTACAGTTTTTTAGAGCTGTTATCTAATGCCACTGATGGGGATTGGAGAGAATATAGTTCATTATACACGACTGTAGCAGACTATATTTTAGATACTTATGATGATGCTCTTGCCCATTCTTTAAACAAAGAGCATTCTAATAATGCTTTTAAATCAATTGCAACCATAACTGATGATAAAATCTTTCAGGATTCTGATATGAATAAATCAACTATTTTTAATGACTTAGGATTCAGGAAGTGTGAAATTGACACGGAACGTTACCAAGGTAAAGAATTTAATCGATTTGCTTTTAGGTCCCTGGAGCATCAATGGAAGCATTTGTGTAATAAACTACCTCATAGCTCTGTTAGACCAGAACTAAAAATTAGAAAACTAGGCAAACATAAAGCAACCGGTCTTTTTGTTCCGAATTTAAATATTCTTGCAATCGATGTTCGAGTTTCTAATTCTTTTATTCACGAATATGGTCATTATTTAGATCATACCTATCATGAACATGAAGATATTAGTTTAAATTCTAATCTATTCAAGACTATTCGAGAACAATACAGAAAGAATCTGAGTAGCCTCGTTTTAAAAGCAAAAAAATCAAACCACCTATCTCTGAAAGAACAAGGAGAAACGATTGCAAAAAAATGGGATTATTACATTACTCCCACTGAAATCTTTGCTAGGGCATTTGAATTGTGGGTACACTTTTGTATTGATAGTGGAACTGAATTAACAAAGTCTACCAAAGATTATCAGAATAAACTGGAATATGTTGCCTTTCGTTCTTTTCAAGCAGAAGTCTTTAGCTTTTTCTACTCTTGTTTTGATGGTTTTGAAAAAAATCAGCCGATATTCTCCATTCAAGAACGGATACCGGCCAGAATACAATCTAATAACCCGACAACTGGGGAACAGCTATCGTTATTTGAATGATAAAAATAAAGAATAATTAAAAAGGTCATTGGAAGAGCCTTTTTTAATTATTTTGGAGGAAAATATAATGGATGAACAAAATGTAAACACTGTTGTAGCAGCTCATGACTTTGATAGAGTCATGGCTTTCGATAAACTTAATGAAGAGATGAACTCAGAACATAGTCCTTCTGAGGATATTTTTCATAATTGGTTATGTGAGCAGATGGAAACTGATGATGAACTTGTTCATGGTGTTCTAAAATCAGACAGGACGATAAAAGGTGCTTTGAAATATTGTTCTAGTAAAGCAATAAAATTGAAGACAGACAATGTTGCCTGTGTTGATGACCAGACCGTATTTGGTTGGGTTCGAGAATACTACGTTGCAGATAAGGTTGAGATAAAGAAATCAGTCCCTGCTAAAGTAGTAACCTCAACTAAACAGAATGTCGTCTCTAAGACAAAGAAACCAGTAAGTAAGAATCAAAACTTACCTCAAAAAGAGAATTTTGAAGAACAACTTACTTTGTTTGATTGATTGGAGACGTGCCATGAAAAAGACTATTTTAGCAAAAGATTATGCAGAAAAATGTTTGCGACCGCCTAAAAAATTCTTTTCTTGGGCGGAGTGCTATTTTCCAATTTATAAATGGGAAAATAAGACTCAGGCTATTTGCTCTTCTAATCGAAAAAGTGAAGTATGTGAAGTGGTTAAGAAACGCTTGACCAAGAACTCACGATTAACTTTTTATGGTGCTCCAATGTACTTTGTATGGTTAGGCGTGACAGAAAAGAGAATAGAGTTGCAAACCTATCAATGCTATCAACATATTGAAGATGGCAAAGAAAGCTTTGAATTTTCACTTTATAATCTGGAGTATTTTTCAAAGGATGTAGGACATATTAAAATAACTCGTAGTTACGAGGGGTACAGATATGGTCTATCCATCTTAGGTGTATTTCAAGGAACATATTCTGGGGCTTATTTTTATGACACTAAAGAAAGTATCATAAAAAAATTTTCAAAGTCATGTTTGAAATATCTGGATATGGATCATCTTATTAACAATTTCGATGTTCTTTTACAGTTGGATCGCATTTTTAAATATCGTGGGATAATTGAATATGCTCAAAAAACTGGAATGAAAGGAATTGTCAAAGAAATTGTTGGTGAATATATTTACTATGGTTATGCTAAATCTATCAAACATGGAGATATGCGCGTGCTTACTTTCAAATTTTTAAAAAAACATAAATCTTTTTTTAAAAATAGTGAAAAGATGCTGGCAAATCTTAAGTATGAGCAATTTGCTATTTCTACTTATGGAACCTATATAGAAGGACTTGAGAATTACTTCAAACTGGAAGATTTTAATCTTTTCCCTAAAGAAGTAAAGCCTGTTAGGTTTATGAAATGGGTAGTTAAGAATCAAGTAAATGGCATCGATTATCGTGATTACAAGAGAAATATAGAGAGGCTTAATGTTGCCTTTGTAGGGGAACGAATAGTAATGCCTCAAAACTTTCAACAAGCTCACGATGATGCAGCAGATGCTTACACAGCTATAATTGATGAGAAACAGATTTCTCTTTATGAAGAGAGATTGAAAGAGCTACTAAAAACAGAAAGAACTATTGGCCAGTATACCTTCCTTGTCCCCCATACTCTTAAAGAGTTGAGAGAAGAAGGTAAAAAGCTTAAACACTGTGTAGGTAGCTATACAAATCGTATAGCTGAGGGTGAAACTTCTATTTTTTTTGTCAGAGACAAAAAAAATAAAGATAAACCTCTCTATACTCTTGAAATGCACAAGAGAAAAATTGTTCAACTAAGAGGTACTTATAATGCACCTGCACCAGAAGATGCCTGGGCTGAAGCAAAAGAGTTTCTAACTCAAGTAGACTGTCTAGGAATCCATTATTAAAAAATAAAGAAAGACTAAAAGACTGTGCTGGATGGGCCAGTCTTTTGGTTTTGGAGGAAAAAAATGACGGAAAGTAAATTTGAATTTCCAACAACAACAGTAGAAAAAGTTGAAAGCAATATTATTGCTATTAGACTGTTAAAACAATTGGACAAAGAAGGAAAGCTGGCTACTCCAGAGCAACAAATTATTCTATCAAAATATGTTGGATGGGGCGGACTAGCTAATGCCTTTTTTAAAGGAGATAGATTTAAAAAAGAACGTGAAGAATTACAAAATCTTGTATCCGATGAAGAATACCGCAGCATGGAAATGAGCTCTTTGACAGCTTATTATACAGATCCACTGATTGCTAGTGAAATGTGGCAATATTTGGTTGATAATGGCTTCAAAGGTGGTAATATCCTAGATCCTGCAATGGGAACAGGTATCTTCTTTGCAACCATGCCTAAGTTTATCAGAGAAAATTCTATTCTATATGGGATAGAACTGGATAGCTTGACAGGCGCCTTAGCTAGGCAATTGCATCAAGATGCAGTTGTTTTAGTTCAAGGATTTGAAACGGTTGATTTCACTGGAACACCTTTTGATTTGGTAATTACAAACGTTCCATTTGCAGATATTCGTCTGATGGATGAAGTCAGTAAGAAACCAACTCTTATTCATGATTATTTCATCAAAAAAAGCATTAGAATTACACGCAAGAATGGCGTGGTCGCTGTTATTACATCAACAGGAACAGTTGACAAACGTTCAGGCTCTATTCTACCAGAGTTGAAAGAACAAAGTAGTTTTTTGGGAGGTGTTCGACTCCCAAACGATGCTTTTAAAAAAATTGCAGGTACAACTGTTACCAGCGATATCCTATTTTTCCAAAAAGGAACAGAGCACCAGAACTATTTCGTAGAAAAGATTTTCAGTGCTCCACAAAAAAGCAGCTTAGATGATCGTATTTTTGTGAATCCATTCTTCTTGAAAGAAGCTGGGCTTTACAATCCATACGTTTTAGGAAACTATACTGTTCGATATTTCAATGGAGCCACACTCTCACTCAAAGCAAATTCAAATAATTTGAAATTGGATTTACAAAAAGCTTTAGCAATTATGACAGAACATAATTACATTAAAGGTTTATATGATTATGCTGCTGATGAAATTTTCATTAATGGATTGAATTCAGATGAGCAGAGTTTGATTGCTCAACTTGGCATTCGTTTACATGAGTATGCTTGTGATAGTTATGGAAATATCTATTATCGTAGCCATGATGGAATCAGTAAATCATCACGCGCTGCAGAAATGATTTTCTATCAAGATGAAACAGGTAATTTCTCACATTGGGACAGCAAATACAGCGAAAAAGTTGTAGAAGATTTTATGATTGCCTATAAGCAAAATCCTCAAATTATAACGAATACTTATATTAGCTCAGAACCCTCTAAAAAGGGAGCGAATAAAGGATTTTTTAAATGTGTTCATTTCTATGAGAAAGGAATGGAAGAAAAAGAAAATCAGCGTATTCGTGGGATGGTAGATATAAAAAATGCCTATCAGGATGTCATTGACATTCAGGAAACTAGCAATTATGACAACGAAGAATTTGAATATTTATTGTCTGTTTTAAATGATAAATATGATGAATTTGTCTATAAATATGGTTATATCAATACATCTGTCAATTCACGTTTATTTGAAAGGGATGATAGATATCCTTTGATTGCCAGTCTGGAAGAAGAAGCACTAGATGAAAGTGACAGCACTAAAGTTGTCTACAAGAAATCAGATGCTTTCAGAAAACCAATGGTTCGCCCTAAAAAAGCCTTAAAGATAGTATCAACAGCAGTAGATGCTTTGAATACAAGTCTTTCAGAGGGTGGTGGAGTTGATTTTGAATTGATGTTAGCTATATACCCTAATAGTACAAAACAAAGTGTTATTGCCGAACTTGGCGACCGGGTACTTATTGATCCGCAACAATATCAACGTGACAACGTTGTTGCGTATAAAGTAAAAGAAGAAGTCCTATCTGGGGATGTGCGAACAAAAAAAGAAATAACTGAAAAGCTAATTGAGCAGGGAGACTCCACTGCAGATTGGGAGCATTATCTTAAGTTATTAAATCAAGTAATTCCTGAAGATATTCTTATCAGTGATATATCTTTTAATCTTGGCTCTTCCTGGATTCCTAATAATGTTGTTGGCATGTTTGCCTACCATTTCTTAGCAGGTGATGAAGATATCACTTTAGGTGATTATGAAGCAGATAATGTTGTAGTAAGCACAAAACTAGGACGTGGTTTAGCTGGTGATTTTATTAGCTATACTATGAATCGTCCTAAAAATATTCAAAGTGGTCTTCGTAACGCATCTACTTATCGTTATTCTCGAGGACATGACATTCTATCTTATTTACTTGGTTCAGATCAGCCAACTATCACAAAAGATATTGGAACTAAAGAAGAACCTAAAAGAGTAGTAGATGAAGTTGCAACAGCAGAATTGCGTAAAGCAGAGCTATATCTTCAAGAAGGTTTTAAGAACTTTGTCCTGGAACACAAAGAAGTAATGGAACTTGTAGAGTCAGTCTATAACAACACTTTTAATCGACGTGTTACCAGAACCTATGATGGAAGCCATTTAGTTATTAATGGACTTGTAAAAGGTGCTAGTCTGCGCCCCCATCAATTAAATGCTGTTCAAAGAATTATAGAAGATAAACGTGCACTTCTAGCTCACGAGGTAGGTTCCGGAAAAAGCTTAACAATGGTTAGTGCGGGCTTTAAACTAAAAGATCTTGGCTTAGTCAATAAACCTTTATATGTAGTACCATCAAGTTTGACAGCACAGTTTGGACAAGAAATTTTAAGATTCTTTCCAACTCGTAAAGTATTTGTTACTACAGAACAAGATTTTGAAAAAACACGCCGCCGTTTGTTTATCTCTCGTATCATTACTGGTGATTATGATGCCATTGTTATGGGACATAGCCAGTTTGAAAAAATCAAAGTGTCATATGAAAGAGAGCGTCTCTTTTATAGTGACAAACTTGATGAACTGAGTGAAATTATTCAATTTGCTGAAGCGAATGATGATCGTATCAGTTTCAAACAGGCACAAGCAATGAAAGCACGTTTAGAGAAACAAATGGAAAAAATGTCAGAAAACAAAAAAGAGCGTTCAGATGAATTTATTGATTTTGAGTCTCTAGGAATTGATATGCTCTTCGTTGATGAGGCACATAAATTTAAAAATGTGCGGCCAGTAACTAAACTTGGCAATGTGGCCGGTATCGGTCAAACAACTGCACAGAAAAACCTCGATATGGAAATGAAAATTCGTTCAATTCAGAACGAACATGGAGGCACAAATGTTGTATTTGCAACTGGAACTCCAGTTTCTAATTCCATCAGCGAAATGTATACAATGATGAATTATATTCAACCTGATATTTTGGATAGCTTTGGTATGAGTAATTTTGATGCCTGGGTAGGAACATTTGGGATTATAGAAAATAGTCTTGAATTAAATCCAACCGGGGATAAATATATTTCTCGCAAACGGTTTGCAAAATTTATGAATCTACCAGAACTTATGCAGATTTATAAAATGACTGCCGATGTACAAATGACCGAAGATTTAGATCTTCCAGTTCCAAAAGAAGAACGCATTGCTATAAAGAGCGAATTAACAGATGCTCAAAAGAAATATCTGAACCTTCTAGTTGCTCGTTCTGAAGCAGTAAAAGATGGGAAAATTGACCCAAGTGAAGATAATATGTTGAAAATCACAAGTGAAGCACGCAAGCTAGCTCTTGATATGCGTCTATTGAATAGTGATTGCTATTCTATCGCAGACAATAATAAGATGATGCAGGTGGTGGATCGCGTATCTAACATCTATCATCGAGAAGAGAAGAACCGTGGAACTCAAATAATTTTTTCTGATCTTGGTACCCCAACTGCTGGCAGCAGCTTTACTATCTATCAAGAATTAAAGAATTTGTTAATAGAGCGTGGAGTGGCCGAGGAAGAAATTGCCTTTATTCACAGCGCCAATAACAAGAAAGCTCGCCTACAACTTCAACGACAAATGAACTCTGGTGAGATTAGAATATTACTAGCCTCAACTGAGAAAGGAGGTACTGGACTTAATGTTCAGCGCCGATTAAAAGCAGTTCATCATCTAGATGTTCCTTGGAAACCCTCAGACATCATTCAGCGTAATGGTAGAATTGTCCGCCAAGGAAACATTTATCGTAAAGTTTCCATATTCCACTACATCACGACAGGTAGTTTTGATAACTACCTATGGCAAATTCAAGAGACTAAATTGCGTTATATTACACAAATTATGACCTCGAAAACACCAGTCCGTGCTGCAGATGATATTGACGAACAAACCATGACCGCTTCAGACTTCAAGGCAATTGCCACTGGCAATCCATACTTGAAATTGAAAATGGAGCTGGATAATGAATTTGAATTACTAACTAGCCGATATAAGGCTTGGAAACGTGATTATAGGTATTCCAAGCGAAAGATGGAACAAGCTCAAAATGATATCGAATTGACTAAGTATCGTTTGGAACGTATTCAAGAAGATATTTCCAAAGCAAATGCTACCAAACATCGATTTGATTTTGTTGATGGCAAAAAAACAGAAATCAATCCATTTTTGATGACTTTTGAAAATGGCATTGCTATTGATAAAAAGGATGCTGCAGGAAACCAACTACATTATGATATGCAGATGGCTATTTCTGAAAATCCTGAATTCATTACTTTAGCCTATTATCGTGGTTTTAAGTTAAGAGTGAAAACCCATAAACAACCATATATTAGCAATCAAATAATGGATTTGAAAATAGTTGGAGCTAATCAATACAACTTAGAGATTGATTTCTCTAGTCCAGTAGGAACAATTCAACGTATTGATAATCTTCTAAATGCTCTGGTCGCCAAAGAGAATGAATATCATCGTGACGAAGCTTCTTTACAAGTTATTATAGACCGTGGACTAGCTTCTGAAACATTTAGCGATCAAGAACGCCTTAATTATATTTCTGCCAAAAGAAATGTAATTAATCCTCTTATTCAGTTAGAAGAGAACACTGAGTCTATCGAAGCTGCTCTTGCAGAATTTGAGAAAGATTATGGTGCCTCTCATGGTCAAATTTTTGAAACGACTATTCCTTCTATTGATCGATATAGTGAGGTAGAAGATGAAGAGGAAAGTGAGCTTGTTGAAGATTATGTGACAGAAGCCGAAGTAGTTGAAGCGAAGCCAAATAAGCCTAAACTTGAAATTTCTAATGAATTATCAATCTTGCTGCAGGAATTTCTTTCTGAAGCTGAAGCATTTTTGAACAATGACGAAAAGGAGGAAAAAAGCACGGATTTTAATGAATACTCTGTAAATACAGAGGAAAGGTCCGTGAAACAACTGTCCATTTTTGAGACATGTGAAACAATCGTTTAGATTATCTAGCAATAATTAGCTAGACGTTAACCAATATTTATTGGTTAATGGGAGGAATTAAGTAATTAATTTCTCCCATTAGCTGGTAAAAAATATCGGCTAATATAAAATATCAAAAAAATATACTAAAATATGATATAAATAATGAAAAATAAATTATTTTATGGTATAATCAATTTATAAATTGATATTTCTATAAAATATGTCGTAAATATTCGAGGAGAACATTATATGGCTAAACTAATTTCAGTTGAATCTTTGGAAAATGAATTAAGATATTACCAAAGCATTGCAAGTCGCAAAACTACAAGAAGAGTATTAGAAGAAATGGAGATTGGAATTGGTCTTCATGACATTATTAATATCTGTGGTCTGGCCAGCAATTCAGCATTAGCTGAACGAACTATAAAAAGATGCCTGGATAATGACTTTAATAAAGAACAGGTAGAGGATATTTTATCTATTTATTATCGACTTTTGCTATATCCGATGTTGATAGCTGGAGAGCAGAATATTGAAAGAGAAAGTGAAGTTATAGATATGAACTCACGTATTTATAAGGAAACATTTCGTCGAGGGTGTATCAATTATCTTGGGAACTTACCTTATAATTTAGTTTCCAATTTAATTTCTCTTCCTGTTTTATTAAGCAATTATCCATCAGGAGCCGATCTTCATCGTACCGCTCAAATGTTTATTGAAATAGCGGAAAAGAACAAAAAATTAGCCGATTTTGCTGAAGAACTAGGCTATACAAAAGATAATCTTACTCTAATCATTAATAACTATTTAGGTAAGATGAAAATCGGATTTTTGGAACTACATCTGATGGATATGAACACTCAAGAAGCTGTCACTTTTTTGAATACTGCTTTACATCAAGGAGCATAACATGAAAAGTATTTTGAGATATCCAGGAAGTAAATGGAATCTGGCCAGTAAAATTGTTGACTTGATGCCAGATCATAAGAGCTATTTGGAGCCATTCTTTGGTAGTGGAGCGGTACTGTTTACCAAAGGAATAAGCAACATCGAGACAGTAAATGACTTAAATGAGGATGTTGTCAATCTCTTTAAAGTCATTCAGCAAGATCCTGCAGCACTAGCCAAGAAAATCTTTCTGACACCTTATAGCAGGGTTATGTATGACAGAGCTTGGGAAGTTCAGCCAGACAATGAAGTAGATAAGGCCTTGAATTTTATCATCCGCTCAGTCATGAGCCATGGTTTTCGCAACATTGAAAAATCCGGCTGGAAAATGGATGTGAATGGCCGGGAAAAGGCCTATGCGGTTAAGCATTGGAATGACCTTCCGGAATTGATTCAGGAAATGACCCTGCGATTGAAGCAGGTCCAGATAGAATGTCGGCCAGCCATTGAGCTGATTGATAAATATAGTAGAGAAGATGTCTGCATGTATGTAGACCCTCCCTACGTTCTTAGTACGAGAACAAGAAAACAATATAGTGTTGAGATGGAGGATCAGGATCATGAGGAATTATTGGACATCCTGAACCAATCTAAGGCAAAAATTCTCTTAAGCGGTTATGACAGTGAGCTTTATAATAAACAACTGAGAGACTGGGAAAGAGTGGAGTTTGCGGCTACTGCTGAGCATGGTTTACCGAGAACAGAAGTCCTTTGGATGAATTTTCAACCTAAGCAGCAGTTAGAGTTGTTTTGAATGAGGTAATCAATGAAATTTTTGGATTTATTTGCTGGCATTGGTGGCTTTCGCCTTGGTATGGAAGCCGCTGGCCATCAATGTGTAGGGTTTTGTGAAGTAGACGACTTTGCAAGAAAATCTTATAAAGCTATTTTTAATACAGAAAAGGAGGTAGAGCTTCATGACATCAGAAGCGTACCAGATGAATCTATTCGAGGACTTGGACAAGTGGACATTCTCTGCGGAGGATTTCCGTGTCAGAGTTTCTCGCTTGCTGGAAGCAGAAGAGGTTTCAGAGATGAACGAGGTGATCTCTTCTTTGAAGTTGCACGCTTCGCAAAGCTTCTTAGACCCTCTTATATTTTCCTTGAAAACGTCCCAGGACTCCTTAGTCATGGAGGAGGTGATACCTTTGAGACCATCCTCAGCACGCTTGATGCCTTGGGGTATAATGTGGAATGGCAAGTGCTTAACAGCTCGCACTTCGGAGTTCCACAGAACAGACAAAGAGTCTTCCTTGTTGGACATTCTCGAAGACGAGGTACCCGACCAATATTTCCTCTCGGAAGCTACAACAGGGAAGTTGCTGAATTATCAGAAATCAGAACAAATTCCCTTACCGCGCAATACCCAGGGGGACAAGGGAACGGATCGTACATTATTGAAAGTAAACCGAAGAGAGTAGGGAATATTCATCCTTCGGGTAAGGGAATGAATGGAGATGTTTACTCAACTGAAGGGCCTGCTCCTACTCTTACAACAAATAAAGGGGAGGGGATGAAGATTGTACTATCAGGTAGGCTGCCTGGTAAGTATTCTATAACGAACCGAGTATATGATACTTCAGGTATTGCTCCCACACTTTCCACAATGCAAGGAGGAGACCAGGAGCCAAAGATAATTCAGCGCTCTCATGGCTTTAATAAGGGTGGGGAACATAAAATAGCACCAACCTTAACCAGTCATAGTTATCAGGAGAATAACCTAGTCAAAATTGTAGACTTTTACAACAAAATAGTGAAAGACGAGGTTGGGACTTTAACATCTAGTGGGGGAGGTAGCACTGTACGAACTGGCAGCTTTGGAGTGACTGATGGTTACCGCATTCGCAAGCTGACGCCCAGAGAATGTTGGAGACTGCAGGGCTTCCCTGATTGGGCTTTTGATAAAGCGTGTTATGGAGAAGTTATACCGCAGGGTTATTTTGACCTACTGCTTTCAAGAAAATTGCCCCGCAAAAAATGGCGGAAGCTATGGAGAATAACTCGTAAGCAACGAATGTCAAACAGCCAGCTATACAAGCAAGCAGGGAACAGTGTGACGGTTCCTGTAATTACAGCTATTGCCAAATACTTTGAAAGTGATGTGCCTAATGAAAAAAAGAAAAATGGTTAAATTATATACTTGTGTCCGATGTCATATCAAGTATATTCCTAATCGTTCGGATCAGATGTACTGTTCTAAAAGCTGCCGTCTTAAGGCATATGCAGGAAAGTAACGAGGTATCAATCAAAATGAAGAAAGAATTAAGAGAAAGAGTCTACAAAAAATACAATGGTCACTGTGCTTATTGTGGCAAAGAAATTGCCTTCAAGGACATGCAGGTGGATCACCAATTGTCCCAACGTAACGGAGGTGGAAATGAGTTAGATAATCTTTTCCCAGCTTGTCGTCTATGCAATCATTATAAGAGAGCACAGGGTTTAGAAAGTTTCAGAGAGACCATGCTTACGCTTCATGAGCGTATTGTTCAGCCTTATATTAACCGGGTTGCCTTGGATTATGGAATAATGGAATTGAAACCATTTGACGGCTATTTCTATTTTGAGAAGCAGTAGGTTATTGAAAAAGATAAATATTATATTTATAATACATCAGATACATATGATAAATAAAAAAAGATGATTCGCTTGAAGCATCTTTTTATTTTAGGAAATTTATAATTACAGCTCATTTAAAGCATTTGCTTGTTCATCGGAAAGAACGTGCGCATACGTACTAACTAGGTTAGAACTTTCAGAATGACCAAGTTGTTGAGCAGTCAAGATTTGATTTTTAGTAGCAGCATAGAGACGAGTCGCAAGTGTATGACGCAATTTATGAGGGGTTACACGGATTTTAAATGCCTCAGAGTATTTTGCTACGGCTCGCTCAATAGCAGCTCCTCCTAGCCTTTTTACAGTGCCTGATTGACTAGTTACAAACAAAGCAGTAGTGTAGGTTGATGATATTCCATATCTTTTTTCTCGGATTGATAAGTAATCGGTCAAATATACTTTCGCAAATGCTGCAATTGGAACAGAGTCTTTCTTATTTCCCTTTCTCGTAACAGTTACAGTCATAGTATTAACATTAAGATGCTTTAAGTCAATATTGACTGTCTCTGAAAGACGGATACCAGAAGCAAGTATCAAAGCAATCATAGCTAAGTCGCGTTCTTTGTTCTTTTTATAAGAAGAGAGCGCTCGAGGAGATAAATTCGCTTTTTTGACATAACCTTCTGGACTTTCTTCGTCGGAAATGAAAGCTAAAAATTCGTTTGTTTCATCCCCCAGGAATAGTTTATCTTTAATTGCTGCAGCACGTGCGGCTAATGTCTCTTTTGAAAATTTAAAACTTAATTTCTTCATCACGTTGCGATAGAAGTAGGGCACACCTTCCTGGTTTTCGGTTTCTTCAGTTAAATATTTCCAAAGGCTGGCCAGTGAAGCTAGGCTGCGTTTGATTGCTGCTTCAGAAAGATGTTTAACCTTATCTTTATTGACACTTATCATTGGTCTTTCTTGGAGATAAACAAAGTATGCCTCCGCGTCTTGAAGTTTTAAATTCTCCAGAATTTCAATTGGTACGTTCATGATGGAGTCAGCATTAGAGATTCCTGAATCTATTAGCCACGAAAAAAATCTTCGGTATTCATTTAAATACTCATAAAGCGTTTTTTTGCTATATCTTTTGACATTCTTTGAAAAATAGTATTCTTTAACGTACCAAGGCATAATTGATAGGAGATCGTCAATGTTTTTTAAAATACGTGTATCTGAAGGCATTTTAAATTCCTTTCTTTTCTATTATTTTATCAAAAATTAGTTAGTAGTGGTGGTTTTATGTTTAGTAACAAAATTCCTATTTTTCTAATAAACGTATATATTGCTAAAAACACCTCTGAAATGAGGTGTTTTTATTACGTCAATTTTAAACTAATATCTAGTAAGTCCGCAATCTCTTCAGAAATATTGTTATCTTCTTTAATTTTAATGGCGGCCAGGCTAGTTTTTTCTGATGTGATCACTTCACAGCCGTCTAATTCAACTAACCTATCTATAGGAACTAATAAAAGTTTCATATAGGCTCTCTCTTTCTAATTATTATGATTTCTCACGATTGACAATGGGTCTGAATCATCAAATGAATCTGTGAAAGTGAATTGCTGGCCCTGTTCTCGGCTTTGCTCTTCTATTTTATCTTCCAGGGCATCAATTTTCCGTTCAAGTTTTTCAAAATTTGATGCCATTTTGGTTATTAAAGGAGTTAATTTATTCAGATACCCTTCAATAGCTTTTTCTCTATCATCCATTCGCCTATCTTCTAAACGTTCTCCAATCTTATGAAGAGAGGCAGCCTTTCTCTCAGATATTTCTGATAAGGAAATATCACTAACAGATATAGTCTCAGTTTTTTTGGATATTGCATCTAATAATCTTAGTGGTTTATTTTGCTCAGATAAAAAATAATTAGTTTCAGATAAAAAAGGTTGTTTTAGAATATCCGCATTGCAAAGAGTTCTAAAAAATTCCTTATCCCGTTCCAGAACTAATGAGGTCCACAAACTAATTTGAGGATCTATAAAGAGCATAGTATTAAGAAAAAATTTATCATCAGTTATGGTATCGTTTAAAATACATGTTTTAAAAACTTTTGATGTAGTTAAATAATGTACGTCAAAAGTTTCCCTGACCTTATAGAATAAGTTTGGTCCTATCTCACCATATTCATCAATAATGAATAGCGTGGTGAAACCCTTCGCTTGTAAATTTCTCAGCATCTTTGGATCTGAGGTCATTACAATTGAGCTATCAGATATCTTCTTCTCGTCAAACACGATATTCAAACTAGAATCAGTGAAATAGTGAATAACCTTTTGCGATGTACCTGCACCAACTAGAATAGCAGTTTTAAGAGCCTTGTTTTTTGTAATCCGCTCAGCTTTTTGAAAAAAGGGTGATTTGTCAAAATCAGGATGTATCATACCATCTATATAGATACTTGCTGGTTTCACTCAGTCTCCTCCTCTACTTCTACTACAGCCTCTTTGGTCTCTTTGGTTTTCGGTTCTGATCGATTTAAAAGAGTATCATCGATATTAAACTTTGCCGTTCTCAATTTATGACTCTTCCGATCTTCGCTTAGCAATAATACTTTCATAGCTTCCATAACATTGGTCTGACTAGCTATTTCTAAATCTAGAAACAAGATATTATTAAGACTCATGTAATCATTTGATAAATGATATTTATTTTCAATAGCTTGAATTTGTTCAGTAGAATCAACAATAATCATCAATAGGCGCTGATTTCCATTCTTATCCAAACCATTTTTCAGTTGTCCGTAATGAAGAAAAACATTAACTAACTTACTTAAATCACTATAATCTTCATTTTGAGTCACAAATGGATAGAGATCAATAAGTACATTCTGACCATTCTTTCCTCTCATATTGAATTGGCCATTAAAACGGATACGTGGGACGCGACGTTGTCGTTGATAAGTTCTAGCTGCAGGTTTAGTGCCTGTCGATTTTTGGTTTTTTATTTCCCCAACAATTCTTTTAGATTGTTCAGAGAGACCGCTCTTATCTCCAGATTGATTTCTAATTGGTACACTTATTTCTTCTGTATAGGTAAAGCCTTCCATATAGGAATAAGGTTTGAAGCTAACAAAATCATCTTTAACTCTAAAATTGAGATAAGCATCTGCAATCTTCCAATAACGAATAGGAGAATAACTGTCCTCCTCTTTGGTAATTTCTTTCCATTTATGGGCTAATTCTGGAGCAAGAATATTATTTACAAGCAAAACAGTAGTTCCATAAGCGTAAATACTATAACAATCACCAGCTAATTCTGCCTTATCCTCTCCGACAATGAGAGGATCCCTTTTAAACTTATACTGTCGAATTAAATAGAATTTGAGCAATCTTAAGAGAGATTTTTCAACTCTATTAGCACTGACACCAGTCTCTCGAACTATCTGTTGGAACTGCACATTTCGGAAAATTGCAATAAAAAGCAATATTTGTTTATCCAAGTCAGTCAGTTGATTATAGACTAGCAAACTATCTGTTTCTGAATATGCGTATTCAATTAAAATTTTATGTTTTTTCCCGCTCGGCTTTCCTGGTTCAATAGGTGTATCTGTCTGAGTGGATGATGAAAAAACTCCTAGTTCTTCTTCTGGTATTGTAAGATAAAAAGGAAAGGCAGACGGATGCTTGACCGGCTGCAGTTCAAAACTCTCATAATATGTTTCAGAAAACCTTGAAGCTGATGGCGCGATTAGTTTCCCAGTTTCATTATTTTTATAAAAGCCTAGTCTTTTTAATGATGCTTCAGAAAGTGCATGAGGTTTTTTAGGCTGTCTACTATTTGGTTTAAAAAAGGTGCTTTGGAAACTTTCTCGAAGGCTATTCCAAAAATTCTTAACACCAATTCGATTATTACTCATACTTATTATTGTTCTCCTTGTCAAAGTACAATGTGATATTCTTTTTGTTATTAATAAAATCTATAATTAACAATCGAAGTAAATTGCTGATTGATTGGTTTACTTCTGCTGCTCGTTCAGCAAATTTATCTGCTATGTTTTTATCAATTGTAGTCGTCAGAGTTTTTATATCTTCTTTGTTTAATGCAGTTTTTGAGAAATCAATGGAAAGTTCGTAGGGACTGTCTACAAAATTTGATACTAATACTCCCAAAAGGACACTAGGACTCCCGCCAACAATCCTTGCTTTCTCCTCAAACTCATTTGCTTTTGCTAAACTCACTGATGTTTGCATCTGCTTCTTCATTCGTTTTTCTATGCCGTCCCTTTCTTGTTTACTATATTTTGCTTGTTTGCTCCCCCTATTATATCGTTATTTGTAAATTTTGGGAATGCTATCATAAGAATAATAGTTAATAATATAAAGAAAGAGGCCTTTTCAGACCTCCCACTTTATAAATAACGTTTAGTTTTCCTGTTTCTGCTTCTTAAGTAATAGGAACATTCCTGCCAATGCTACGCCTAATAAAGTTAGGAGAGATGTCTTTTCACCAGTTTCAGGTAATGTCACTTTATCTCCTTTTTTATTTGTGACAGAATATGTACCGTTTGGATTTTTTGTTGCTCCTAAATCAGCTAAATTGGCTTGCTTACCATTTGATAAAGTTGCAACTCCAGATTGGATATTTACAATAGAGGTGCCATCCTGCAATTCTACAGGACTAGCAGGAGAAACAGCTACAACAATGTTGGCACCAGGATCACTTTGATTACTTTGGGCCGCTGAGGATGTCTGTGAGGCAGATTTTTCAGATGAAGTTTGATTTTTAACTTTCTTATTATTTTTGCCAGTGGCAGACGAAGTCCCTGATGATGAGGTTTTATTTCCAATTACAGCAGAAGACGATGCGGATGGATCTGTTACAATTGGAGTTGTTGGAGAAACAGTAGGTTTTGTAGGACTAAGAGCATTTCCATCTGTTGATGGAATCACTGGTGTGGTGGTGTCACTGCCTGTTGTCGGTTTTGTGGGGGTTGTTGGTTTTACTGGTTTGGTATTTCCGTTTGTTGGCGGAATTACCGGAGCGGTGTTGTCGCCACCTGTTGTTGGCTTTGTAGGTGTTGTAGGAGTTGTTGGCTCAGTAGTATTTCCGTTTGTTGGCGGAATTACCGGAGCGGTGTTGTCACCACCTGTCGTTGGGTTTATAGGATTTGTAGGAGTCGTTGGATCAGTAGTATTTCCGTTTGTTGGTGGAATTACCGGAGCAGTGTTGTCACCACCTGTCGTTGGGTTTGTAGGATTTGTAGGAATCGTTGGATCAGTGGTACTTCCATCTGTCGGTGGAATCACTGGTGTAGTAGTGTCACTGCCTGTTGTTGGGTTATTGAGGTTAACTTCTGGCGCTGTAGGTGCTGTTACAGTATTACTGATGTTCTCAGATATTACTGCTGTATCACTCGCTGGTACTTGATCTGCAAATACTGATGATGTTGCATTAGATGTAAGTGCGATTATTGTGGCTGCTGTAGCCATTTTTAAAAACTTAGATTTTGACATGGGAACTTATCTCCTTCATTTTTTATAATACCATTGTAACGTAATTGACCTTAAAAAGTAAATAGTATGATAGATTTAAGATTTTTGAGTTTCAAAAAGAAATTTAGTTGCATAAGTATTGGCTGATAGAATTTTTTCCTTATCCCAAGTTACACGCGCATCGAATAGTTTTTTCTTACCTTTAAATCCTTTAATTAAACGTGTTTGCCCTTTTTCAAGCAGCATTTTCGCATCTTTTTCTGTTAAAGTCTTGTTTGCAATTGTGAGAAAAATAGAGAAATCACAGGTAGGCTCTTCACCATGCTCGTGCTGGTCTTTGCTTACCCAGCTATTCGTACAGTACATGGCCGCAGATTTCTTTTTATCTTTCTCAAAAATACGATAACAAACTTCTCCTTGGCATTTAGGACACTGGCCTACTTCGCCATTTTTCTTCTTTTTGATATCTTCCAACCAATCATTCATAGAACTATAGTCATATGCTCTTACCCACTTACTAAGGTTTGTGAAAAGATTACTGGTTGGGTTATTTACTCCCAGATAACGCTTAATGTTGTTGACAAACGTTTCCTGAGTGTTCTCTAAAGAACTAATTTTACGGAGTGATTGTTCCCATAGGGCTGTTGTTTTAGCATCACAGAGTAATTTTTCTCCCTCGATTGATTGACAAATTAATCTTCCAAGCGGAGTTAAGTGCAATTTGCCTTTTTTTACGCTAACCCAGTTGTATTCTCGAATATGCTTGATAATCTCGGCGCGTGTTGCTTCTGTTCCCAATCCTTCTGTCTCTTTCATTATAGCTCGAAGTTCTTCGTCTTCAAAATCTCGACCAGCAGTTTCCATAGCATCCAAAAGGGTGCCTGAAGTATATAAGGATGGTTTTGAGGTTTTCTTCTCTACTGGATTAAGAGTAGGCTTTACTTTATCTCCCTGTTGGACCTGTATCAATTTCTTTGTATCGATGTCCATCTCATCTATCAAGGCTTCTCGATCCTGCCATAGAATTTTCCATCCAGCATCTTTAGGGACATTTCCGATAGTCTTAAATAATCCGCTGCCTACTTGTGTAATGATAGTCGTTTGTTCATAGGTATATTTCGGCAAAAACATAGCTAAACAACGTTTTACAATCTCAATATAAATAGTTCTTTTTTCCTCTGGCCACTCTCCAAGTTGCTGCATTGTTGGAAATATTTCTGTTGGAGTCAAAGCTGCATGAATTCTGGCTTTCTTATTGCTAACAAAATAGCCATCTGGTTTATCAGGAACATTGATCTTTTCTTTTGGAATATCTAAAATCTTTGCCAATGTTTCTGCAGTAGATATTAGTGTATGATATCGTTCTTTACCAATATGGTTAGAAGATGTTCTAGAATAAGTCACCATCTTATCTATTTCATAAAGCTCTTGAACTATAGCCAAGGTCTGGTCTGGTTCAAGTCCCAGACGTTTATCCATCAATTTTTGCAAGTCACCTAGGCTGAATAATCGAGGAGATCGCGAATGTTTTATGTCGACCTCATGATTGACTATTTTTCCGCTTGAATAATCACCAATAAATCTGGGATTATTAATGAGCTGCTCCCACTGTTTTTTGGTATCAAAATCCCCTTTCCACTTCTTCCCTTTATTTGGTCCTTTTTTTAGGATTATATCCGGAGGAATATATTTTCCTACATAGGTTCCGTTTGGATGTGTAAAGGTCGATTCTAGTTCATAATAAGTCCTGGAGACAAAATTCTCTATCTCTTTTTCTCTCTGATATATAAAAAAGAGAGTTGGGCTGATGATACGACCTACTGAGATTTTCCCTTGTCCCCTTCCAAGGACTAATCCCAATTTTTCTCTTAAAAGAACTGTCAGCAATCTGGAAGCATTCATTCCAATTAACCAGTCAGAATAGGCGCGTGCCTGAGCTTCCAGGGCCATATGATAACGTAGATCGATGGACTGTAAATTTTTAAAACCTTTTCTGACAACTTTTGGATCTAATTCATCAATCCAGAGACTTTTAAAAGTCTTCCCTGGTGCTCCCCATACTCCAGCTAAGCAACATATACTATAAGAGATGTAACAGCCTTCACGATCATTATCTCCCGCCCAAACAATTGTATCTGCATTTTTCAGGAGTTTTTCGACGATTTGATACTGTCGTGCTGGATTCTTATCCATCGATGGTCTGTATTCAAATTTTTCGGGAATAATCGGTAAATTTTCTAAAGACCACTCTTTCCACTCGTCTCTATATTCGTGAGGTTCTTTTAACTCAGTTAAGTGACCGATAGCCCAAGTTATGACAATAGGCTGCCCATCAAAATATGCCGGATTGTAAACCTCAATATATCCTTTTGCACGGGCCATTTTTTCATTTAAATTTGGATTTATAGCCAATCCATTATAATAATCAAATGCTTGGTCTCTTTTTTCAGCTAAAATAACATACATGGCTACAATGTACCATTTTTTTCTACTCCTGCAAAGCCTACCATAGCAAACAAACTTTCGTTTTGGAAGTAATAAAAAAGCCCTTTTAATAATAGGGGCTGTTTAATATTCTAATTATCTAGTTTGAGCCAAATTTCCTGAAATCCTGATACACCATCATAGAATTGAATAGGAATACTTTCCCCTTTTTCCAGATTATTATAATTCTGTAACCAGATAGCTCCATATGGTTCCCCTGGTTCAGGGTCTATACGTTCTTTAGATAATATTCCTTTACCTTGCGTATAGGAAAAGAGTGATGAATTAATTTCAACACTTCCGTTTCTTTTAAATTGTGCTAGCTGAGCTTCTGTAATATAGATGATTTTCTTTTCTATCATGAAATCCCCTCCTTTCTATTTATATTATTCAGTCATTGGCTTAGTTAGAAATAAACTCGTTAGGAAGGCAGATACAATAGTCAAGACTAGACCACTTATTAATACTGAAGGCGCAACATTTCTCTGCAAATAATACGCAGCTGCAGCAGCTAGTAAAGTAAATGCTAATTCTAGATAAAACATCTTCATAAGAAACATTGTCTGCTTCAGTTCAAATACACGTTGCTGATGCACCATTGGCACACTTCCTCTGTAGTCATCTAAAGATATGACATATAAAGGTTCCCTGCCATCTGCCACCATCAATTCGTCAGCATATAACTCAGTTTCATAGATCAGTTCATCTGTTATGCCGTCGACTTGTTCTAAATTTTCATCAACTAAAGCATCAAAGTAGGGATCCATAAATTGATTATCATATTTGCGATTCATCTTCATTTTAAACATTTTTTTCACCTCTCAAAATACATGCTAGCTCTAAAATAAATCAACAAATATCTTTCCTGAAGTCAAGCGGACTCTTTACTTTGTTGCTTTTCCAGAGTTTCTAATTTTTCGATAAATTTTAAATCATACGATTTTTCAGCAATATATCGTATTTTAGTTTCAATATGCTCAATAACTTTTGCCAGTCCAAGATAAGAACCTGACGAACAGATTATATTAATCTCCTCACCAAAAATTTGAGCCTTTCTCAGATCATTGCCTAAAACTAAGAATGTATAATCAGGTTTAAACTTTTCTTCCGGATTATAGGTCTTTCCCAAAACCGAATTAGACAAGTGAATATAGCAACCGTTATCTTTTATTTCAACAGATAGTTCATTGGGGTAAGTTTCTAGATGCTGTTTCAGAAAGTCTAATTCATTTAAAACAGATATTTCAAGTATTTGTTTATTAAAGATTTGGATAGTATTTATCAATTCTTGTTTATTCATATTTTTACTGTATCCTCCATATCTTAGTTCAGTATTCTTTATTTTTATCATCTATGAATATCAGTTCGTATATCTTTGATTTCGATGATTGTTCAAAAGCTATTTTCTGCCATTGCTTTTTAGTAAAACTTACTTTCCAAAGAGGGATGCAATTAAACAAATAAACTCGGCCTTCGTACTTCACTTGTTTTTCTTTTTCTTCTTTCATACCAAATGCCCCTTACGATTTTTTTCTTTTACTCAAACAATTTCTAAAATAGGAACTAAACTTTATTATACCTGGTACGAACTATTGAGTACGGGATTTCCGCCACAGAATGAACCAAGAGACTAGAACGTATAGGAACAATACGCCTGCCAGTATCAAGGTACTGTAAACCAGTCCAAGGTTAATATCTGCCATTAGTTCCTGCGCATTATAGCGGCTGGCATGGTGATTGAGATGGGCAATCACTTGAATAGATGGCATTAGCGTGTATAAGAACAGTAGCAAAATAGAGCCATCGTTGTCTGTCACCAATGCCCCTATACTGAGAATTGGTACTGCAACAGCGATAAGGCCAATTTTTAGAATGTCAAATGGGGCGAATGGAAAGTTGCGTTTGAAAAATTCTATTGCATAAAGATTTAATTCTTCTCTTAGTTTCTCCCACTTTTCTTTAGTTAGGTAGTTTTCTTCCACTTCATAAGAAGTTATATCCTTTACAGTATATTGTAACCCCTTATGTACTGTTACTCCCAACGCTTCACCTCTGATACTTAAATTCCTTGCATATACAGCTGAACCAGTATCAAATATGTAGTTGAAAAAGAAAAATAAGTAGAACACAGCTAGAATAACTATACCTATAACGATTTGCTTCGGTTTCCCACTAAAAACCAAAAACAAGGCATGAATATTGGTTGCTACTAGAAACAATTTTATTAAAATATGAAACGTTTTTTTGTTAAACATTATTACTTCCACTCCCTCACCGCATGACAACTAAATATAGCCAGCCAATAACAGAAATAATAACTAAAGCCAACATGTCAAGGAGACAAATTAATAAAACGAACAACAATATAAATTGTATCAGTATTTGTTTAGCAACTTCAAAATTAGCTATCAAAACTAAAATTTGACTGTAAAGAAATAACAATATTGGAGCACAGATTAACGGTACAACTATAACTAAACTACACAAAAGGAATCTTTTTGATAGCCTTTGATATTCATTTTTAGGAAAAAGAATGCTTGTTGTAATTGATTTTAAGTGATTCTTTTTTATAAAAAAATAGTAAAACAATATTGACATTTTTATCTACGTTATCCTCTCTTCAAAATTCCTGCGTACTGATTCACTCAGCTCGCTCAGGTTTTTTTGAATCAGTCCAGTGTCTGCTAAACGCTCTAATCGTGCGTATCAGCATACTTTACTAGTTTGTCAAATGTAGCGTAGCTGATGCGCTTGAAATCATCTTTTATTTTGTAAAGTGTGTCTCTGGTCACACCTGCTTCTTGACTAATTTTGTGGAAAGTCAAGCCACTGTCAGACAACAACCATTCAATTTTCTCTTTGCCCTCTTTGGCAATATGAGAATATTTAGTCAGTTTGACAATTGTTTTGAAGTTTGCATCCTCTATCTTTCTCTCCTTTTTCGTATAAAGAGAGAGATTAGGCTGTGTCAAACCCGTCATCTTAGCTATAAAATTGGTTCGGAAAGTTGTTAGGAACCATTTTACAGACTGCAAGTCTACCTCCATTTCCTTATTTTGTGTACCAAATCCAGACTTGATAATTTGAGCATTGTTAACAATGCCTGCTGGCATTGACTGGTTCGGAAAGTTGTGTCGAAAATCTGTTTCCATATCATTTCTCCTTTTATTACCTTTTGTATTTATTATATACTTTAAAATATAATTTATCAATGGTTTTGGAAAAAATATTAAAAACCTTTAACACCTCCGATAGCAGGGCTAGGGACACGCGCAGCATTGGAGTGTTTAGCTGATTTAACTGATTATCTTCACAATTCTCTAACGCTCGAATTATCTTGATGTGCATTTTAATTTCTTTTCTGCGCTCTAGTAGAATAACTTTTTCTAACGTTGTTAAGGATAAGACGAACCCAGACGTTAAAACAAGTTGATGTACCTGGTAAGTCTTTTTACGACAACTCACGTCTATGACCAACCAGTGCTCTAAACCGTATTCTGTTTCTTGGATTCGTTTGATTTGGATCTTTTCAATTTTCATTCTTTTTTTCCTCCTATTTTTATTATTCGCAAAAACATGAAAAAAAGAGCTGCCCTAAGGTCAGCTCTTATAATTGCTAGTACTTTTTATTTTTCAGTTTCATTAATAATAATTCTTATTAAATTGATAATGAAAAATATAAGAAGAGAAATTATTTGTTCTTTACATCTTGCAATCAGCATCCCTTCTATAAGTGTCAGAACTTCCTCACAAATAGATTTCTTTTGATTGCTGGATAAAGAATAGTAAAACATTGTAATTTTTTTAATAATTATAAGAATATACATAAGAATGGACCTTTCTTTTTTTTATTTAATGAAACTCAATTTTGTAACATCAGAGATGCAAAATTAAGTTTACAAATACTATTATAAAACAAAAAAAACATATAAATATTAGTAGAGAAAATGATAAAAAGGACCTGGCCGAAACCAAGTCCCATTCAATAATAAGGGGTTATATGAGCCACATCAACATTGTACTAATGTTGAGCTTTTGAAAAAAGTAGATTAAAACTTTTACTAAGGACAGCCCCTGCCCTTTTTTAATCAATTTAGCAAAGATCCACGTTTTAAAATTCGTTTGGCTAGCTCATTTAGATCATAAGCGCCTTCTAATCGTGCCTGGTTACTATGAAGTGGAGCAATAAGAATTAACTTCTTACCAGCCCAGGAGCATTTATAGGTCAGCATGGCCTTAAATAGATACCAACTAGGATTAGTGAGTTGTCGATCCCCTGTTGTGATATTTTTAAAATCTTCCATGACTATTAGATCGTAATCCCTAACTAATTTTGTTGTTAGTTTATGCAAATAATCTCTATGCCTATTTTCTTCCTTATCCTCATAAGGCCCTTGCATATGATATGTATTTTTAAAGTTCTCCAAAACAGTCCCATTAGATAGCACTGCCAATTCAGCTCCACTAAAAGCTATACCTATACTTTTCCCTGTTCTTGGCAATGGTGGCCTATCAGGAACTTCTAATTGTAAACCTAGATAGTATTTTCCATGACTTAAGGATACAGTGTATCGTTTGATTTTTCCTTTTATTTGATTGGTATCAGAGCACTTTATAACACCTACCTTTGGAATTTTGATATATCGTTTCTTAAGTATTATGAGACGCGATTTCCCTGTGTAAGATTTCTTTGGGAAATTTTTAGATTTGAAACGCGGCTTACTGAAGTATTTAGGATTTGTAAAAGCACTTCGCCATGCTTTCACTAAGTTTTCGTTATCTACTTGAAGGCTTGAGCTATCACTATCTTTTAAAAAGGGATATTCTTTCTTTAAGAAAGGTAATAAGTTATTCAACGCAAAACCGTTTAATAACTTCAATTTAGGATTGTTGCTATATCTCTTTTTCGTCATATCCAACATAATATTCCAAAGGAAACGTGAGTTTTCAAACATCTTGGAAAAAATAGCCTTTTGTTTATTATTAGGATATAACTGAAGTTTAATCCCCTCTATCAAAGCATCGCCTCCTTTTTAATAATAGCAGATATAAATAGTATAACAAAATAGCGCCATAATTCATATGGTATGATAAAAAAAGAACCTGATTATTCAATCAGGAACTAAAATCCTAAACAATGTTAGTGTTCAGACGTAGCTTCTTCGATTTGTTGAAATTTTAGATAATCCCATGTCGCTTGCATAAATTGAAAATCTGGTTTGTAATCATAAGGTGCTTCATATTCCGATCCTCTATTTATTTTAAACGTAAATAACCCTTTAATTGTAGTTCTGTTTCTATGGAAGATATCATCATAAGATATAACTAATTCAATTGAGACAGAATTCTCCCAAGAGTCTCCTTTTAAAAACATATGTTCAGGAACGGAAATATTAAACACAACCGATTCACCTACTAAAATCTCTCCTAGAGAAACAGGAAAAGAAGTACTAAAATCTAAGTGACTATCTTCATCCCAGCTAGCATTCTTTACATATGCAGCATCCAAATATACGTTAGTAGCCTCTCCTCTTCCCTTATTTTTTAATACTATTTTAAACTTTCTGAAGTTTCCATTTCCATTATAACCATAATTTGAACCATCAAGCCCTGGAAAAGAAATTCTTAATTCTTCTTCGCCTATTAGTTCAATATCATCTAGTTTTTGGGTTCCCCTTTTTACCTCAATAATTTTTAAAATTGGCCTGTACTTCACATCATCATCTTTTCTAGCTTGTTTTGATTGATAGTCCAATGTGATAACTAAACCGATTAATGTTATGAGTGCCCCCAGAACAGCACCATAGAAAGATAGTAAATCCCCTGCAGTCCACTCGGCAGCTAACAAACGTATAGAGCCAATTTTAAAGGATAGATTTATAAGTAATGGTATTACAAACAAAATAACAATAGCAATAATAATAATTTTTGGTAAATCCTTATTTTTCATAGCAACAAAATTCCTTTTCCATTTTGTTATGTATTCTTTACTAACAATTTTATCATATTATCTTCGATTTTAAGTAACTCTACTCGATTCGCTTCATAAGCACTATAACAAAAAAGAGAAAACGAAAAATCATTTTCTCACTATCTCAAATTTCTTGAAAGTTATATTTTTATCCAAAACTAGCTCCAACTTCCCCTCCATGATATGAGACGAGTTGAAGTTGTTTTGCGTAAATGTTATAATTTCCAACAAAATAACAACTATTTTTCCCATCAGCTTTTAATTTGCATATAAACTGAACGACATCACCATTTTTAGATTTGTAAGCCTCAACTTGGGTAGGTTCTACAGAATATTTATTGACGGTAATAGCTATCCAGAAAGTTTGGACCATTGGCCCATCTGTCATTAAAAGCCTATTATCATAATCTCCTTTCAGCTTATTAATATCCTTGTTTTCATTCACATATTTTTGAGCTGCTTCCATAGCCTCTGCTACTTCAGATCGAATATTTTCATCTGCAGGTTCGTTTGGTTTCTCAAGAGAGTTGAGAACTTTTCGATGGTTCTTATCATCTTCTGAAAGCTCTGATGATGCTTCTACTGATGATGCTGTAGAAGACGACGAAACTTTTTCTGTTTCACTCGATGGTTGAATAACAGGTTTCTCTGTTTCTTTTTTTCGAGTAAAAACGTAGACAGATAAGCTTCCGATTACTAACAATGTAACTAAAGAAAAGGCAATTACTATCTTTTTCCTCTTTTTATTCATTCTCATTAGTCTTTCCTTCCTTTTGTTTTAAAACAACTGCTCTTTGTAAGGAACGCAAATTTCGTAGCTTCATATTTTCTAAAGCAGCTATATCGCTTCTGATTTTATCAATAGTCTGTCGAGAGAGATTGGCTGTTTTCGCAATCCACGCGCTATCCGTGTTCATATCAAACAATAATCGTTTAATAGATGCAATATCAACAATATCATATTTATGATATTCAATTCCAAGAGCTTCCGTTATTTCTTTAGTTAATTTTTGAAAGAGCCTTTGGAGATATGTGCTGCTAACACTGCGCTTAGCAACGATCTTGTTATCTTTTTCCAATCGTAGCTCTACTTCAAAGTTATCTGGCAGAAAAAATAGATAATAATCCTCTTTATATGGAACTGCTGCTCTAACAAAACTCGAAGGCAACCAAAAGAAATATCCTTCGTATTCGCTATATTTGGGGGTTGAAATTTTAAAGGCTTTTTTCTTTTGTAACATTAAAAGTTCTTTTGGAAAATAGCCTTTTTTCCAATCACGCTTACCATCCATCACGTTACCTCCTGTCGCTATAACTTTATTATATTATCTCAAAAAGAAAATGGAATTTCAAACTCTTTGGAAAGCCTTCTTAATTAATTATAATTTTCCCTTGAAATTAGGTTGTTTATCATCTGGATAAGCATAAGTCGTAATTTCCGCTTTCTGTTGTTCCGGAGTCCAAATTCTATAATTCCAAGTGTAAGGCTGGTGGAATAGATCCCATCCACTCATAGGAGTATTTTGCTCTACAATTAATATAGAACCGTTTTCAAAAACATGACAGACAATTCCGGTGTGTCCATTTCCGCCACCTCCATTTTGAGTTGCGAAGATAGCTCCTTTTTTAGGAGAGTTTTTTACCCCATTCCCAAAAATAGCAGCCCATGCATTAGCCATATCTTTACCATTACCCGATACACCTCCAGTATGCCCCCAAATTTTATTGGCCATACTAACAGTTAAATTTACACACTGACCATCTAATAACAGAGTTCCAGTGACATTCCAACCTGTAGAAGCTGCATATTCCATCCCTAGGCTTTTGGGATCAATGATGTATTGTTTCAAGCTATCAGGAACCTCATCAGGTTTATATCCCCAAGCAGTTGCATCAGTAGGGACTGTACCTGTGCCATCAGCTTTTCCACTACTACTAGAATCATCATCTGCACAGTCATTTTCTGTTTCGTCGGATGACGTAGCTCCTTCTTCATTTAATTTTTTAATATAGTCTTCAAAAGAGATATTTTTCTCAGTGATATATTTGGCACTTGCTTTACCAACGTAACGAAAATGCCAGTCTTCATTACCAATACCTGTACTAGATTTATATTCTTCTTTAAAGTGTCGAATAAAACCATAATCTGCTGCAATCTTTTCAAGTGTAGCACCGTCTGTTGGACTCATCTGATTTAAAGCATCTACAGTCGAGATATCAATTGCAAGCCCTGTTTGGTGCTCAGAAGCACCTGCTGGTTGAGAATATTCTTGGGTAAATTTTTCTGCTTCTTCATAAGAGATCCCACGTTCTGCCATTTCCTGTCTAACGTACCTATCGTAAAGACCACGTTGTGTTTCAACACTACGATAACCAGAAATCAAATGGAACGAAGGGTTACTTTCTCTTGCTTTAGCTAAAAACTGTGCAGTAGCATCCTTGATTCTAGCATCTACTTGAATATTTTCAACAGTTGCCAGACTAGGATTCATTTCCTCTTTTTTATTATCTCGATTTACCAGAACTAGCTCCCAGGCAGTAGTTGATACACCATCTGGTAAATCTGATTTCTTTTTCTTGCTGTCAGAATTTCCACTATTTTTACTATCTTGAGAGGCACTAGCTGTTTGTTTATAGGGGGAACTACCATATTTAGCAATAGCCTCTTTATCTAGCCACTCGTATTGCCGGCCAAAATTGTTATATGCGGCTATCAGTTTAGATTTGTAGCTAGTATCAGTGGCCCAGCCACCATCTGCAATAGCACTAAGAGTTGATATGCCATCGGTATTATTAATAGCACCAGTGTAGAGAGTCTGATGGGCCATAAACTCGGCTTTTGCGACAATTCCTGCATCATAGCTTGAGAACCAAGCATATGCTCCCCCAGTTCCATCTCCGACATTTGCTCCTGGCTTTGAGCCAGTCAAATCGACACTATCCTCACCATATTTAGCAATGGTAACTGGGAAGTCGCTTTTTTTTGATGTTTTCACACCACCCATATTATGAGCTTGCCAGAAGGAGGTCCCATTAGGATTAGTGAAGTTAAAGCCATTTTCTATCATCGTCTGAGTGATAGAAGCAGACGGTAGGAAACCACCTGCTTTCCAAGACTCAATGTAGGCTTCTTTATGTTCATTGATGAAAGCTTCAACTGAAGCATAGGCAGAAGATGGACTCTCCGTACTATTTGCTTTTGCTTCAGTACCATCTGTATTGGTCACGACATCTTCAGAACCACAACCAGCTGAAACATTTGCGGAAGTAGCACTGACAATAAACATGATAACGACCATAATAAAAAATAAGGTTAACAGCAAAGGTACTACTATAAGAAGCACCTTTGTCAAAAGAAGTTTTTTAATTTTCTTTTTGACACTTTTCTTAGCCATATTCCTTAAGGCCATAATTCCTCCTTCGTTTAGTTAAAGTTGTGATAAAAGATACATGATAAAAGAGACAATTACCAAAACAACAACTGTAGCAGATAATTTCACTAAAAAAGCGTCATTTCTCAAATTTTGTTGTTTCCGTAGCCAGTGATTGTCTTTATCCTTGTAGTATTCCTTTTGAAAAGACACATTATCTCGATAATCATTAATTGGAGCCTGGTAAATAGATTTTACTTTAGCTACCCATCCATTAGTTCGACGTTTCTCATTTTCAATTTCTTCCTCGTCGAGTTCTCCGTAGTGAGTGTTGTAGTAGTCCTCATAGCTATCTTCGGATTCTTCATCACGGTAAAATGTCTCCCCTGCTTCTTCTTGAGGAGACACTTCTTGCTGCGCGTGTTCACGATTTTTTAATTCATCTTCTGTCATTATTTAACACTCCTTTGAGGGAACCATCGCTTCCTTTGTGGAGCGATATATAACTCATCAGTAACAGTTGTTGTCCCAAAAATACCCTTAATTTTAAATGTTCTGGTCAGAGTACGTTCAGGAAGATTTGTTCGATAATCTTTATATCTGGTATCTACTTGTTTGACTAACTCAAAATCTTCAACCTCAATGAGATCTAGCAGACGATAAGCGGCTTGGTACTGCTTGTATTTTGTTTTGTTTGCCAGGCGATGACTGTAGAGTGGAGAATACTCCTTAGAAAACATAGCCACAACATTAACAACATGTTGACGATGTTTCTTTTCCATTTGATAAATAATATAAGCCATCAAGAAAAATAAGCTGGCCGTTATCCCAAATTCAGTTGTAACAATAGAAGGCAAGGAGCCGATAGCAAAAGCCACCGCTGCCCTATCCTTCTTGCCCCGAATTAGTTGATAAATAGCAGTAAGGATACCAAAGAAGAGATAGGGCGAAAACGCCATAGCTGCCATAAAAAATCCATACTGAGCTATCATCATATAATAATGAAGACTATAAGCCAGTAAAGCCCCTACACTAGAGGCAACAATACCTGCAAATGCAAGAAATCTTAAAATTTTCAAGCCTTTTGTCCCATACATAAAAGCATTTATCTGGAATGATAATGTCATTAAAGCACCCATATTAGATTCTTTCCCCTTTCTGTACTTTTAATCCACTACGAACTTTATAATCAATCTAATCATCTGATACCTTCCTTACATGATATCCAACTGTAATTATCAGCTCCTTATCATCTAGAGGTACGCCAATTTCTACTTCATCAGCCTTGTTGATTCTGAGAATTTCTAAAAGCTCTCTCATTGTTTTATCTAACCAGTCATCCGTTGTCGTTGGCATCATTTTTCTCCTTTTTCTTCAAAAATGGAAAATTAATCCAGACTGCTATATCTCTCTTCTTCAGAGTAGACCATCCCCCAAACATCTACATCGTCATATGACGCTAGCTGTTGGGAGAACATCAAATTTTTATAGCTTGCAATATTCAAGAAGAATTGCCCACGTCGTAAATATTTGAGACCTTCTAACTCAGAAGGCGTCATTTCACCTTGTAGAGCATTGGCAAGAAGGGGGAGTGTTACTTCATCTACTTGTGCAAACAAGCGATAACGAAACGAAGCAAATACTTTACGTGTGGCCAGAATGTAAGGATCAGCTGTTTTTGTATTGCTGGAAAGTAAGATATTTTGTAAATCAGACATTTCCATAATTACAGCAGCATAGCTAGAACTGATTTTATTAATCATACGAGAAAGAAAATCCAAAGACTTAGAAAACTCTTGATTGAAAAGTTTTTCTGCTCCTGTAATTGTGATAATACAATGCGTCATCTGGTCTTTTTCTAAATTAGTGCCCTCGATAACTTTTTGACTATTTTTCTTGCCATTAATAATCGCATAGGAAGTCACTAAACTTAGAACCTGGTACAGCTGAATATTAAGTAGTGTTTGATCGTTGATACCTGATAAGTCAAATGTCACCACCGCTTCATCTGATAGGTCCTCGAATTCGGATATATCATCTAAAAAGCGATAATCATTAAAGAGAGACATGAAAGCATCTCGAAGACGTTTATAACTCTGTGCTTTGTCATCTTCTCCTTGGCGCTGTGCGGTTGAATATTCTGTATTCAATGCTTCGACTAGAGTTTTAAGGGTAGGGTAGTCTTCTGGTACAACATCTGTGGTATGTAGTAACCCTTCTGCAGCTAAACTTTCTGCTTTTGGTGACCATAATCCTAATTGAGTATACAATTCATTGATTGTAGTTCCCAAATCATTCAAATCTGACTCTGATAAAGCCGGATTTTTCATTTGAGCAAAAGCCTTAAGTTTCTCTCGATGATCACGGAAAGATTCGATTTGATCGTCTTCAAAGTTATCATCTGTTTTGGTAGCAACTACTTCCATCATGTTGAGGTGGTTCTCATTATGCCCGCCATACATTCGGATAACCTTCCCACCCTGTGCTTCAGTAAGATTGCCTAGACTACCATTAATATCAATATTGAAAATTCTATGGCCCTTAGCAAATAGAGCGTCCAAGTATTTTCCTAAAAATTTTTCTTTGCCTGTCTTACTTCGGCCAGCAATTAACATGGTTGGTGTATTTCGAACATCATCTTCCTGCAGCAAGTCAAAATTAACTGCTCCTCCAGTTCGTGTTTCTCCAAGGTAAACTCCGTGAGGATCCATTAAAGAAGTATGGTTAAATGGATAACCTGCACCCAGGTCCAGAACTGATGCAGCTTGCCCACGTCGACGTGTCATTAACCCTTTTTGCCGGCTAGCTGGAACAAAAGCAGAATGGAATTCAATGTCTTGCATTCCGTCATTTGCAGAGATATTGAATTGAGAAAGTTGAGCTTTAATATTTTTTTCAGTAGTTCTTAATTCCTTTTCAGTATCCCCTGTAATGTGAAAAAAGGACCAGATTAGTTTACTTGGGATATTATTTCCTAAACGAGCACGAAAATCAAGAAGTGATTGGATTCTAGCCTGGTCATCAATATCTTCGGTTGATTTTCGATTCTGTGTACTTAGCATATTTGAAATTGCGTTAGTTGCTGTTTCACTAAGTTCTTGATTTGAAGCATGCTGAACGGCCACAAAAGAGTTAACCCCCTCCAGCAACATTAAGTCACCCATCCAAAAATTTCGTAGTCCTGACTCTGGGTAACGATCATAAGGAATGTGCAAAACCTTATGATAGCCATCCCCTTGCTTCCAATAGCTATCATTTTCTTTAAAATTGAGATTGCCACTTGGCTGAATCCTACTAATAAAATTCAGATCATATCCTTTTTGGATAAGTTTTTTAACCTGACGTTTCGTCAACATTGACATAAGTTTTTTCCTTTCTTTAGACCACTTCATTATAATTGTAGTATTGTTTCAAGATTTGCTCCTTCTTTTCTACACTTACAATATGAGGGGTAAATAGATAACTTGCTTCCTGGGCAATTCGAGTATTGTTTTCCAGTTCTTCCAAAGTATCTCCAAAAATCCAAACAAAAAATTCCGTGTTATACTGTCTAGCCGCAACTATTTCAAGCTTAACAATATTTTGAATCAGGATATCCTGTCTCTGTCTTAGTTGCATTCTTTTTCGTTCATCAAGAACTGTTAATCCTAGCTCATTACGAACGTCATTTAAGATTCGTATTAAATCTTCTATTTGTTCTCTGGTATTTGTAGGAAGGGTGGTAGTCTGTAGGCCAAAGTCAAACGGAGTTCCCGCTAACCATTGAGTGTAACCTGCAATGACTTCAGCTTGTTCTTGATTGGATAAAGAAGCAATATCATTTCCGTAAATCTCCATGATTTGCAGATAGCCTGAATAGCCGTTTGCTAATTCAATAGGTTGATTTCTAACACTATGGAGAATTTTCTTTACATCAATTTCTTCTACGGTTGATAGAAACTCTTTCTTTTCCCAATCTTTATCATATTCAAACTTAAAGCCTTGGTGCTCATCTAAATTTAACTGAGCTGTCTTCGGCTGCCCAATTTCTGTAGATTTATTTTTCTTATTTCCATTATTTAAAGCATCAATGATCCCCATCAAAAAACTCCTTATGTTTTTGTATTATTGCTTTATTATATCGTAATTCGTAAAAATTGGTAGGGTATGATACTAGGTTCTTTTGGAGACAAAAATTAGCTTCCAATACAGTTGAAATTTATATAAGATTTTGCTATAGTCAAATTATAAAGTGAAAAGGCAACACTTTTCTATACAAAATTTATAAAGTGTTTTTTGTTAAGAGCTGATTCGCTTAGCGATTGGGGTGAAGATCAACGATTTGTTGTTTGAAGTCATCTGTGAAGTGACGGCGAGTTTTTCTGGACATATTGTTCTCCTCTTTTCTTTAGTGTAACCGATTCATTTGTAGAAATTTTTTTAGAAAGGAATTTTAATGTTAACAATTCTCTATTTTCTCTTACTAAAATATACCAAGCTTTCCCACTACAATCTTCTAAATTTTTTGGGAGGGTACTTCAAGTTGGGAATGTCTTCTCTTTCACCATGGGACTCCACATGTAAATCAGCAGTAATAGATTTATTAGGGGGATATATTCATGCTTTCAGTATTATGTATATTCTAGTTAGCTTGAATAAACTAATTTACTCATCTCTTTTTTGGGGGATACGTCTATTTTTGTTATTTGATATTTTAGTTGTATCTGTGACTTTTGCTTTGGTTATATTTATTCTTCCGATGTATAAATTGTATAAGGAAGCCTATAAGTTTGATAGTTCAGAGAAAAACTAAAGAGGTGTCTGATTATGAAAATCAAGAAATTTATTAGTCAACTAAAAAGTGTTTTAATCTCAAAAGACAGCCAGGGAGATATGGAAGAGAGAATTTTTTCTCGTTGCATAAACTCAATGGTAGCTGGGTTTGCTTTCTCTATAGTTTTATACATTGCATACCAGTTTCATCTTACAGATCTATTTGGAAGTACAAATGCTTTTAGTGGTTCAGATATTTCCAAAATTACAATCCTTGCATTAGTAGTCCCAGCTTCTTTTGTTGTCTATTTGCTGATATCCCTATTCCAGACATTTCTTGAGTTTTCTAGCACCATATCTAGACTTGCTCTCACGGAAAATGGTTTTAATCATTTCTTCAAGCTCTGCCTCAGACTTTGATTCTATGGCTTTGTAGTAATAGCTAGCACGAGGGATGTTCAAGCAACGACACATGGCTGAAATGCAATATTTATCCTTATTAGCAGTGATTACTTCCCTTTTTGTGCCATAATCACTGCCGCTTGCTTTAAGATATCTAATTGCATTTCAAGCTCTTTATTTCGCTTCCTAAGAGCAATGAGCTCACGTTGTTCATCAGTGAGATTATCAACAGACTTAAAGGAACCAGTCGTTTTAGTGTAACCGATTCAAAGTAATAATCTAGTTAGAAAAGGAGTCTATATTATGAATACATTGACAGATTTTTTCAATTATATTGTTAATCACCCACTGTCCTCGCTGTTCTTTCTAATAGTGTGGCAGATAATTGTTTTTGTTATATTTGAATTATTTAGTGCAAAAAATACCCCTCTTGCTAATGGTATTATTTCTGCAATGATTATATTTGGCGGTGGCTTAGTAGGATTAATTACTAAACCAACTAAAATACTTAAGAAACACTCTATTGAGCATTTAAACAAGCCTTTGTTTATTATTTCCCGCAGCATTGGCTTAATAATTTTCTTTGGACTTCTGGCTTTCATTAGTTCTTCAGTTCTTTTGCACACTGCTACTTTCCTTCAAGTTATTGTCGAAAATGGATTTATGTTTGGACTGGCCGGCTTGTTCTTAATAGTTTTATTCTGGAGCGCTATTGGACTATTCATTGGTGATTTATAAAAAGACGTACTCTAAAGTACGCCTTTTTTATTTAAAGTTTTTTCTCCTTCCTTTTTCCAAGTTTGTCTAACTTATCCTTTTTGCTTTCTGCCGGTTCTGGGTTCTTTTTAGAATTATTAGGACTTGCTGGTTGCCATTCAGGATTTGCATGGCCTGAATTATTGTGAGAAAGAGCATCTAATTGAGATCCACTATTTGCTGATTCATTACCTTTAGGGAAAAGTCCATAACCTTTTTCTTTTCCTCTATTGTAATTTTCTTTAGCAGATTGAACTGGATTGATGAATCCAGATTTATTTCCACCTTCTCTCATATTGCTAGTTAATGCTCTAGCTGCAGCTCCAAATCCTTGTTCTTTTGTACCTTGATAGACGCCTGCCATTGCTCCAGCCCCACGAGTAATTTTTGATCCTGCTCCTCTAATAGCTCTTCCGCCAAAATCTGTTGCTCTATTAAGGGCAGCAGTCTTATTACCCATCAAACCTCCATGGCGTTTGCCTGTTCTAGTATCATACTTTCCAAATAGAGAATTAGGGACAGAACGGCTAATACGATGCGCTGCATAAGTAGCTCCAGCGGCTTGCATCATTCCACTCTTTGATCCAGTTTGAATACCTAACCAATTTTCAATAGCGCGTGATCCTTGAGCCGTTGCTATAAATACACCGATATACAATGCTGCTGAGGCTATAGCATTCTCGAAGAATCCTAGACCGTCCATAAATGAACCAAAGCCCTTTAATGAGACCGTCCTAGAGGCCGTAATAAACCATAAACCATATTTTACAATAAGAATTTCAAACCAGATGCCAGCGATACCAGCAAAAATTGATTGAAGTAAATCTAGAAATTTTGATGAGTCATCAACTGAGGTATATCCAACAATGGGCGCAACCACAGCAGATAGTAAAACTCGATATATTGCTTGAATTGTATTTAGCAATAAACCAATTAGCAATAATATCAACATTACCTGTTGAACATATAAAGTAATCCAATTAACCCTATACCTTAAATAAGTTTTTATGTTTAGGTTATTATAAGCTTCTAAAAATCCCTTTGATTTGTAACCTTGTACAACTACTAATTCAGGATTGCCCTTTTTATCGTACTCAAACGAATCTAGGGCAGAGTGAAACACTGCTGCTAATCCATAATAGTTAGGATTGTCACCACTTTTATCTGCAAAGTAATCAAGTGTCTCTTTATCAGTAGCTCCATAGGTCTTTGTGAAGTCTAATGCATAAACATTTTTATCATTAATGGTATTTAATTGAACACCTTTTAATTTTGAGGGGTTGATATAGCCATTATCTTTTGCCTCTCGACCTAATTTCTCTGCATCAAAATTGTATTTAACTAACTGCATTACATCCGTTATATTATCCTGAATAGGTTGGATTGATAACGATTGATTAGTTTCCCCATCTTTATTTGTAGATGTTGCAAGAAGCTTACTACTTGCACCCGCCCACATAGAAGAGAAAGAGATTAATGCTTGAGGTAACAATGAGACTGATGCTGTGACCAAGATAAGATGGTTGATAAACTCTTTGTATTTAAAAGCTATTCCCATCCAACTCATAACAATACGAACTACCACAAATAGTAAAAATACTGCAATACCAAATATTCTCAGCCATGTATAGACATTCCCAACAAAACTATTTTGCTCTAAGTTCTGGAAAAATCCAAAAAGAGCAAAAATATTGTTGAACACATGTTCTAAGGCGGCTGAAAAAGCGTAAAACATTTTTACAAACCAACCTGGTATCATGTAAAGTGGGGCCATAATTTGGTAAACAGGGGAGAGATAAACACTCCACTGTTTAAGAAAAGAGCCAATTATTTGTGTGTTTTCCTCATTGATTTTCCAAGAATTGGCTGAATCATTTGGCCCACCACCATTCCAAGCTTTTGCTTTTTCTAGGGCGTCGGCCATCTCTTTTAAGCTTGACCAAAATTTATTTTGATAATCACTTGCCATTGCCAAGAACCATCACCTCCTACTCTTTGTTTTCTGAGGAATTATTACTTTCATTGTTAGATCCAGCAGTCTGATCTGAACTTGAAGTATTAGATGATGAACCCGGTCCATAATCTTCAGCAATAGGCTCAGCAGTAACAACCCAACCATAATCGGCTGATTTTTTCTCAACACAATCAAAAGAAATTTGTTTGATGCTGATTTTTTCTGCAGAATCTTTAACTGTTACAACATAAGACATTGTATATGTCTTTCCGTCTTCATTCAATTGAACCTTTTTCAAAATCGTGCTCAATATCGATGCAGATTCTGGCTGAGTATATCGAGCATCACCATCTGATAGAAAAGGTTTCAGCAGTTCCTTGTTTCCTGTATAATAGTAAGTTAAGAAGAAACGTCCAAATACGTCAGCTTCATGCTCATTTTTTTGAATGGTCTGAGCGTTTGCTAATTCAGAGTTTAAATAAGATATACTATTTTTCTGTTGTTTAACTTGTAGAGCCAGAACGATACATAGTAGCAAACAGATTGCTCCAAGAGTTCCACCAGCAATTCCAATACCCAAGGTCAATTTATCTCGCTTGACAGGCTCTTTATATCCTGCATAATAGTCTGATTTTTGAGTTGCTTTTTCTGTAGAATATGAACTAGATAGCTCCTGAACTGGCTGCTCGTTATGTTTGGTACGAGGCAAAGCACCAATTTTTTGGATATCATCTGCTGATGGGAATTGAGGGATTTCTGCAAGAGATAATCCTAAACTCTTTCCATACTGATTAAAAAGGTTATATTCAATTCCTGTAAAATAACGAGCCAGCTGCTCATAACTGTATTCCTGGAATCGTTCATCCCTAAAAGATGACTCAACCAGCGGAATCACAACATTTTTGTAATTCTGATCAATAATAAAAGGGGAAACAATGGGTTGATTATCTGTAGTAGGCCTTCCAGTCAACTTATTCCCTTTAAGTTGTGAAGCTAGTGCAATCCCTTCGAACTGAAAATACTCAAAAGTTGATTTTATAGCTTTAAAAAGCATTTCAGCCTGCATGAACGTTAAAAAAGGTAATGACTTTTTGATGCTATTTTTAGAGTTTGGAAAGTATTCCATATCTAAATCTTCAATCAACTCTCTAATGCGCTCATTGTTTTCCGGATTGGCTCGAGCCTCCCATTCGATATAAAGAAAGAGGGGGTCCGGAATTGAGACCTTCCTCTTCCCTTTATATCCAAACATTTGTTCAGACATAAAATCTTTCCTTTCTAGCTAAAGAACGATGAAAACCATGTAACAAGGGCAGTAGCACCTGAAATTACAGCTACTCCCAAGAAAATCCATGGTAGCCAAGATGAAGCTTTTCGTTTACCATTATCACCAAACATGAACAGTACTCCACATATCATCACTGCTATAACAGCAACAATTGTTGAGCCGGTTTGAATCAATTCTCTAAGACCAGTTGCTGCTTTTGTTGGTTTGTCTAAAGGATTTTCTCCATTCGCAAGGACCAGGGAATTTTGCAATGTTGAAAATACAACAGTTCCTACTGCCGTCATTGTTTTTCCTATACGCTGTTTGAATTTTTGTGACATTTCCTTCATTTTTTTAAAAACTCCTACATCTTTAAAATTTATTTATAGTAATATTTTATATGTCTGTTATCTATTTGTAAAGCCTATGATACTTGTAGGTTCATATTGCCATCCATTTTTTCTAATTTGACATTAACAATACGTCTATCAACAACACTATACCGTCCACTTTGATCCGGCTCATGCTTAGGTGGTTGACCAGATAGAGTAATAGTAGCTTTTAATTTCTCAGCATCTTCTCTCTGAATGTAATAAAGTTGATCAGAAATTGGATTTGTCAGAACAGTCTCTATCGCACGCGCCAAAGGACGTGCTCCATTTAGTTCATCAGTCCCAATGTTTTTGAGGTACTGATAAATACCTTCTCGATTTTCTTTATTTTCATCATCAAGATATTGGACGATAATGTTGTGGTCACGCAACCACTCTTGTTCTTTTACTCGAACACGACTATCAGTTATCTCATAAATAACATCTTCAGATAGCATATTCATGACAATAATAGAATTCCATCTATTAATCATTTCAGGTGTGAAATCAAGCGCTAAATCTTTATGAAGATTTTTCATAAAGGCTTTATTTTCTTGTTGGCTAAGAGCTCCAAATCCACCTGATATTCTAAATTTATCACGAATTGTCTGATGCCCTGCATTGGTTGTTCCAATAATGATACACTCTTTGAAATTAATCAATCGACCATCTGCATTCTTTAGCCGGCCAGCATCTAATAGACCTAGTAATAGGTTGTTTACACTTTTGTGAGCTTTTTCCATCTCATCCAGCAAGATTACTGAGTAAGGTTTGGTCTTTCCAAACTCTGTTAGAATACCTTTCTTTCCATTCGCTCTATCTCCTATTAAAGCTGAAGGAGCATCTTCTTCTGAGTATTCAGACATATCGAGTCGCAAAAACGCATTTTCATCACCAAAATAAACTTTAGCGACTTGTTTAGCTAATTCGGTTTTTCCAGTGCCAGTTGTTCCCATGAAAAGAATCGATGCGGGACTACCAGTATCTTTCATACCGGTTGCTGATTTTCTTAGTATCTGACAAACTTGTGTAACAGCATGGTCTTGTCCTTTAACAACCTTTTTTATTTCTTCCTCATAATTTACTGGTTCATGACGAGAAATACGAAGGATCGTTTCAACAGGGATACCTTTCTTTTCATGGATAAGCTGCGCAATGTCCCGAATAGTAACTTTATCACGTTCTTCATAATACGCAGCAGAACCAGCTTCATCAATTAAGTCAATCGCCTTATCAGGTAGTTGCTTATCTGCCATGTAACGAATTGAAAAGTCCACTGCTGCTTCTAACGCTTCTTTTTCATACGAAATAAAATGTTCTTTTTCATTCTTGTTCTTGACCTTTGAAATTATTTCAAGCGCCTCAATCCTGGACGGCTCATTAATGTAGATGGGGTTCAACCGCCGCTCCATAGCTGCGTCTTCTTCAATGATGGTAAACTCTTCATATGTTGTAGCAGAAATAAAATAAATCTCTCCGCGAGCTAAAGCTGGTTTCAGAGCATTTCCAATATCCAAGGCACCATCTGAGCCAGAACCCATAATCGTATGGACCTCGTCAATGAAAAGAATATTTTCTTTCTTATATAAGGACATTTCTTCTACAATCTTTTTTAGACGAGATAAGGCATTTTCTCCATCTTTTTCATTGATGATTGAGCTTAGTTCTAATGAACGAATTCGGATATCTTTAAATTCATCTGGAATCCGTACACGATTTTTTCCTTCTTTTGCAAGAGCAATCTCAGCACAGATTCCTTCAACAATAGCTGACTTTCCGACACCAGCATCACCAATTAGAGTAGGAGAGTTTTTGCGCGTGTTTAATAAAATCTTAAATACTTTTGCAATTTGTTCTTCTCGACCGTAAGCGATATAGTTGTTAACGTCTTTTTTTACCTTTTCAGTAAAATCTGTCGTATACTCATCCGCGTATGGAGTCTTCGACAATTGTTTTAATGATGGATTATCTTTTGTATTACTCACTTGATTAAATCCTCCTCAACTTACGCCTTCTTTGATGTTCTTTGGGATCCGGATAGGCATTCCTATCTATAGAAATATATCTTTTTTTACGCTTTATATGAAAGTAGAAGATGGCCATTGCATTTGTTCCACCTGAACGAGACGGTAGGATCAGGAAGAACGATAGAATAGTCATTAGAATTAGACACACAATAAATTGAATAGGTTGATCTACTGGAAAAACACTTCCTGAAAGCTGCAGCCCCAGGATAAATGTCATTGCTACAAATCCTGCTTTCAAGATGGGAATTCCATAATATTTAAGCTGTTGGTACAATCCTCGTGGCATTCCCCAGGTCATATTATTGGTTTCTTGTTGTCTATCATCCATGTATTGAAATCTCCTTTAATAAATCTATTTCCTATTTTAATGGTTTTTATAAAAATTGTATAGTCTACCATAGAGAAGAAAAAAAGAGGTCTAAAAAAAGACCTTCCAATTATGAAAGGCCTTATATTTTCTACTCTATTACTTTCTTAATAGATTGGACAGGAGCATTAAATTGATAAGTCCCATCTTTAATTTGTTTGATGTTACTCTCCAATTGTTCAATGACAGAATTCAAGGTATTGATATTATCTCTTGCTTTATCAATTTTTGACTCTTTAACCTCTATTTCTCTCTGCATGCCGGAAATATTCTGTTGATTCTCATTAAGCTTGCTACCAACTAAGTATTGTCCTTCTCTTTCTAGCTGCTCAATCGTTGATTGGTCCTCTTCAATACTCTTAGTTAGATTTTCTATAGCTGTTTCCAGTTTTTTGACTTGCTCTTTTTGGAAATCTAATTCTTCATTAAATGCCTGAAGTGCAAAATTCTCACGAGAAATATTATCTAGCCTTGAATATTTTAATTTACCATTCTGATGGGTAATATAGAAATCAACGTAGTTTGATTTTTCTTTCTCTTGATTCTGCTCCTTTTGGGTTGCTTTGTAGTCTTCATAATCTTGAATATCTACATTTACATCAGATCCTGAAACAGTTTTATTCGTTATCCGAACTAATAGAACTCCATAGTTCTTAGGAACATTTTTAACAATGACATCTATCTTATTATCTGTAAGAGGTATAACTTCCATTTGTGTGTTCTTGGTATCAACACCAGGTGAGGTAAACAGTTTCCACTCTAAGTTATTAGCATTAATGCCTTTCTTAATAGCTGATGTGCTATCAGAAGTTTCAAATTCAAAGACCATCATGCCATTATCTTTCGAGTATGTCTGGCTAATCAACTCGATTTCACCAGTCGAATTTTCAAACTCCTGTTTTGATGCTAATTGTTCCTTTGAGAAAGTTTCACGCGCTGGAGAATAAATTCCTCCAAGAATTAAACAAATAATAGGCAATAATAGAGCGTAAAATATCAGAACTTTTCGTAACAGAACTTTCCTGGATAGATACCTGACCAAACGATTTTGGGTGAAAATTTTCCTCAATCTTTCTAATATAAGTTCGGCCCGGCTTTTTTGCTCTAAATCTCCTAAATCATCATATTGGTTAAAATCGTTAGTCATTAGTAATCCTTTCTTTCATTCATAATTTATATTTTACCTGTTTCTCCATAAAAAGGGTAGTCTATGGTAGCAAAATAACTGTTTATAAATTTCCTGCCAATTCAGTTGAAAAAAAAAACTATTCAAGATATAATAGTTTTATAAGAGATGAGGAAGTTCCTAGACCGTTGTTTTACCTAGGTGCTTCTGATTAACCCGATTTTCTAAATTTCCTTCATATCGGGGTCTTTTAAAACAAATCGGAAGGTGCCATCCACATCTTCCGTTTCTTCCAAAAAAAAAAAAGCTAGTCCATTAGGAGCTAGCTTTTTATTTTTCACAAACACAAATATCATAAATATAATACATAATATACATACTGTATTTATTTCAAAAAACCTTTAATTTCTTGATTTAATTCGCAAACTGGATAGTGGCAGAAACCACTTTGAATATTATAACCAACTTGCTTAAATACCTTTGCCTTTTTTAGAACATCAATAAGTTCGGGTGATAAGTTATTGGTATCCAAACAAAATTGATCCTTTGGTAAAGGCACAATATTAACTGAGATAGGGGTGATAGATCCATCACCATCCACCTCTTTTGCGATAAGCGCAAGGTTACCATTGTTTTGATAGCTACTAACTTCAAGGTAAACCTCGTACTTACCACCTAGAAACTTATATGTAAACAGGTTTTTAAAATTTTTCATGTTATTTTTTCCTTTTCTATTTTTAGAAACTGCAGGAAGAAAACTTCCTGCTAGCTTCTTTTTCTAATACACGCGCTCTTTCTTCTACCCTGCGTATAAACGCTCTAGAAGAATCTTCATTTCTATACTCCGCTCTTTTCGAGGACGGAAATAACCAATAATATCTTCAAGAGACATATCAAGATCTTCTGTAAGATATTTATTTGGTTGTTGGTCATCATAAACCACCAAATAATGATCGAAGTCAATCCCTCGCTTCAAAAATTCAGCATTCAAGACTAAAGAAAACGGACGCACAATTGTTTCAATTCCTTTATCTTTAAACTTTGCTGCCCAGCGCTTAGCTGGACGAAGAGCACCTGTTTTAGGCGCGTGTTCAACGTTATTATTGTAGATAATGTTTATCATACTTTTCCTCCTTATCTGCTTACATAAGCTAGATTCTTCTTCTCGATGTTTTGACAATCTTCACCATTCAATCCCAAGCAGCTTTGAGCCAAATAAAAAGATAAATCACGTTCTTCCTGGCTAATAGTTGCTAGATCAACTTTTTGTATAAATTCATAGTAACCTAGCACCACTAAATAATCACTCAGAAACTCTTTTAGATTTTTGCTGCAGAAATTAGTCACTATAGATGCTGGATGGCTATCTGGACCGAATAGGTCTTTAAAGCTGTAGTCCAATCTTCGATTTTCAACCACAATGATTTTCTGGAGCAACTCCACAAACTCATTTGATTCGCCAGAAATAGCTTTCTGATAATCGACGACGGCCACGACTTTTTCGCTATCGAAATCAAAGTTATTATTGTTTCGATAGCCTTTTGTTGTCCAGGAGTTTAAATCATATACAAATTGTCTAACAGAATCTACGTTAGACGGTTCAATATATGCTAGATTCCCCTTCCAAAAATCATAAAGAAAGCCAGTACCAACAAAATCAATAAGAAATTCCTGAAAATCCTCTATAATCGGTTCAAAGGAATAGGTCCACTTTGAGAAAGTAGCAAAACTAACAGGTATTCTGTCTGTCTCGATACTATCAGAAACATAATTATCATATTCCTTATACAGATATCCATCCTCATTGAACGAGTATCTAGGAATATTATGCTTATCTTCCATGGCATCTTTACCGTAGACGATTTCAATTTTCGGACCACCTTTTATAGGTGGGTAATTAAATACTGAACTATCATGAGAGTCTACTGATTCTTCAAATCCTCTGATAAGACCATTAAAGTAACGATCCCTGAGAACAATATTTTCTCCAAAGAATTTTGAAAACTCTGGAGATATTTTCAACCAGTACATTTTATCTGCAATATAATCTTTTAGCTGGACAGAATTTTCATATGAAAATTTCCATCCCCAAAGTATGCCATTGACTTTCACGAATACATTTTGTTTATTCATTGTTTTTCCTCCAAAATAATTAAAAAAGGCTCTTCCATTGCCCTTTTTAATTATTTTTCTTCTAAAATTAGTTGATTGATCTCATCTGAAACAAACGAATTATTATCTGCCCCTTCCATATTCAACCAATCATTGTATACCCTCTCTAAGATTTTCTCATCATCAATACCATATTCTATTGACATCAAGGCCATAATAAAATACTTAGTATCTTTATGAAAGAGTCTGGTGAGTTGATCCTTATAATCTAAAAAACTCATATCTGCCCCTTTCATTGAGACATCTGGGATAAAGCTGCTAACATCGAATCAGCTTCTTCTTCGCCAACTTCTAAATAAAGAATCATTTGTTGCTCTTTATTTCGTGCAGTCAGCTCCCAGGTTCTACCTTGATTGATAAAAAGAAAATCTGATGCAGGAATTGCATTAAGTAACCTTAAATACAGTTCTTTCATAGCCAACCCCTATTCCACCATAATATCCGGCACCCATAGGTCTCGGATTGCCTGCGCACGTTTACAAGCATTGAATCGACTCGTTCTTGAATCAGACTCAAAGTCAACACCATAAACAGCTCGATAAACCGCCTGCATTCGACTGGCTTGTTTATCAATATGCGCTTGTTGCTCTTCCTCGATGGCAGCTGTTTCTTCATCTAGCCAAATTTTATATTCACGATTGAATATAGCGTTTAACCTTGCTTCGTCAGCCAAATACCATCTTTTAGAATAATCACGATAGTGGGATTGAAGCCATGAGGCTTTTTTAACATTAGAAAGCATATTATTTCCTCCAAAAATAGAAAAGGCTGCCAATTATGACAACCTTTTTTTCTTCCAAAATTTCTTATCCTCTAATTCTAGCAATAATAACCAGAACACTAAACAACAAAAAAGCTATGGCTTTAAATACAATCTTGATCCCAAGGATTTTCTTGACAATCAAGACTAAAAAAACAATGCTTATAATTCTTAATAGGCCTTCTGTCAAGAACAGATACCATATTAATTGTTGTTGCTGATAATCCATCGTTTTCCTCCATCCCCAAAAATAGGGGTTTCTAAATGGTATTAATTAGCTACAATATCTAACTGTTGACGCACATAAGCTGATACAGCTTTAATTGCGTCTTTAATTGGCATTGCTTCCCATTGGCCAATCAATTGATCCAATTGAGCTTTACCTTCATCAGTTGTTACACTTTTAGCACGTTCAATACCAGATTTTAAAATCTCTTCAGCAGAACGCTCCTCCTTTTTCACAGAAGGTGTCGTGCTTACTGAAGGTTTTTCTGTAGCAACATTCTGTGTCTTTTGACTCTTGTTTTCAAAGTTACGAGTATTATTAGACTTATTTGCTTGTGCAGCTTCTAGAGCAGCAAACTGGCCGTCATCATCTTCTTCTCCCTCAACTCCTAGAATATCAGTTGCCGCACATCTCCTTAAATAGGAGATTTTTGAACGTGCTTCCTGATGCATATTCAAATTATAGTTTAATGGATGACTTTCCTGTGATATCTTTAGCCCATTTTTAAACATAAGCTCTGTGATAACTACTACAGTCGTCCCTAAACCAGATGAATTGAAGCGAGTATGTTGCGAAAAGAAAATTCCTTCCGCGTTTAAATGAGGCTCAGTTGCTGCCAGGATATCCGCTAACGAAGAGTACGTCCAGTCATAGGACTTTCCTTTCGCTAGCTTAGTTTTTTTAGGGTTTTCAAATTTAGCTTGCGCACGCGCTAAGGCTTCATAGAATTCCCCGTAATCCTTTCGAAGATTTTCCCGATCCATTTCGGCTTTCATTTCTGCTTTAGCTAACTCTACCTCAGCTTTGATCGTTCTTTCCATCATAGACTGAATCATGTTTGCTACTTCTGTTGTGTTTTCCATTGTTTTTCCTCCAAAATAAAAAAGAGCACAGCTCTTTATTAACTTATTTATTCACTAAATCACTTAAAGTGATAGCATGCTCTAGCTTTTTATGTGTTAAGCAATAATCACAATGACCACAACCGCTTGGATAAGCGTTGGAGTCTAAGAATTGCTTAACAATATCAATATTCGATAAAAAAATTGCTTCACCACTTTCCAGAACATCATCATCAATCAAGATAATCTCTTTGTCTGGAATAGGTTCCTTGCTTATTGCTACCATATAAGGCGTGAGTTCATAACCGAGTTCTTGCTTCAGCAATTGCTGATAAATATAGAACTGCAAATTATATTGATACTCAACAACATTATAGACAGCCTGCTTTGTGTAAGACTTTAATGTAGGTGAAAAGGTTTCTTTTTGTATAGATTCCATTGTTTTCAAATCTACAAAGTATCCACCTGATAGGTTGATACTATCTATCTTACATTTAAAAGGTATCCCACCTAGGAAGCCTGTGATGATTTTTTCTTTTTCAACTATATCATCACTTCCGCCATGATATAGACGATTAAACAACGACTCTTTTTCAAGAGAAGCAATCATCTTATCAGCAACTTTAAAAGCTGCTTTTGGCTGGCCTTTGGTTGCACCTCTAGTAGAGATGATTTCTTTTTCGTGCTCTTGTAGGAACTTCTCATGAGCCTCTCTGCTTTCAAAGTAGCTGTGAACATAATTCCCAACTAAGAAAGTCTCTGAACTTTTAGGGGAGTTCCAAAAGCCTAAATCAATCATTAACTGCCTGAGAGGGCACTTGAGATATTCTTTAAAACGACTACTACTCAGATAATGAGTATCTGAGTAGTAGTTCTTTTCAGTAAGAATAGGCAAATGTTTAGTAATTTCTACTTCCATATTGCCAAGGACCCTTCAATGTCGTCCAAGTAATCTTTATAATCTTGAACTGTAGTTGAACTACAATTATTCAAAACATCCAGCATTCCCTGGGCAACGTCTGCACTGCTTTCGCTGTGTTTCCTTAGATCAGCAATCTTCTTTTCGATTTCCTTTTTTAGCTTTTGCATTTGCATTTATTTTTCCTCCATATAAAAAGAAAAGCCAGTAAAACTAGCTTTTCATTACCTATTCCTTAGAATTAACTACAACCTGCTTTTAGAATGGCAGATCGTCATCTGAGATGTCAAATGTTTCACCAAATCCACTACCAGCAAAACCATTGCTTGTATGTCCATAATCTCCGTTACCAGAGTTAGAAGCATCACGTGGTTGAAGATTTTGAAAAGCACCAACAAGTACCTCTGTCACATAGACACGGTAACCTTGTTGGTTCTCATAATTGCGCGTGCGGATAGAACCCGTCACGGCAACTAGATAGCCTTTCTTTATCCAGTTGCTGAAATTTTCGGCAACTTTGCCCCATAGGACAAGATTGATAAAGTCGGCTTCTTTTTCGCCATTCTGACTCTTGTAGGTACGGTTGACCGCAAGAGTAACAGTGGCTACAGCTTTATTATTGGCTGTATACTTCAAATTGACATCAGCCGTAGTTCGACCGATAAGTTGTACATTATTCATGAGTTTTCCTCCATGCGCAAAATGCGCTTTCCTAAAAAGTAATAAGCAGCCAAGCTGCTTACATAGTGAACCACAGACTGTTCAGGACCGTTGTGTCCCTGCAAGCCTGCTGTTTGCTGGCAGCCACTTCTCTCTTGCACCCCTGCAGGAGAATCGCGACCCAAACGATTACTGTCGTGAGGAATAAAAAAAGCACACCGAAAAACCGCTCCGGCCGGTGGTCCTTTCGGACCAGGCAGAGCTCCTGCTGCCACGGCTCCCAGACTTCTCTGAGACGTGCATCCACAGCAGGCGTTTTCCAAGTGTGTTTCATTCTTCTTCTACGATCAGCACGGCCCTTTCTCCTGTCAAACAGGTCTGCTTTCATCGCTCCGGCCGGCAGAGTTTCTTCTTCCCCTGTAAGGAGATTAAGCTGATGAAAGGCCTCGCTGGTGTTTCCCTGAGCAACCGCTCTAAAGAAATCCAGACACCGCGAACATCCATTTTGAACCGAACACTCAGTTCCTTTGCCCCTGGATGGGTAAAGATAAAAATAATAATTTTTATACCCTCATTATAGCATATTTTCATCAGACTTCAAGGGGATACTTGTATGATAGATTTTTGAAAAATTCTTTTTAAAAAGGATATACAATTAAGTATATCCTCATCCATTATTAGTAAATCATATCCTCTACTGCAATCATGTCATATTCATCAGTATCAGCATTATACACGCGCGATACCATTCCTTTGTGATTATCCCAAATTACTGGGTAATAAGTCGACACTGAGTCACAGATGTATATTGTATCACTAAGATAGGACTCTTCTCTCATTTCCTCTAACATTAAGTCATAGGTGTCATATTCATAAATTTTGAGGTCTAAACGTCCATCTAGCACATCTTTCTCATCAATCATTTCATAACGTTCAATAAGATGATTTCCCTTACCATAGAATACCATCGTTCCACACATGAGGCTGCTACTAGTATATTCGTATCGATAATACTTATCAGACTTCATTTCAGATGCAAATAATTCATAAGGTACTGCGTAACTATAATTTTGTGTTAAAATAGCTTGCTGCAAAATCTTCCGAACGTTCGCATGCTTTAGAGCTATAGCTACAGGGCTGCTAAAAACATCAAAGATAATATTTAGTTGTTGCTCTACTGACTGGTTTTGTACCGTATCTAAGGCTTGTCCTAAAATTCGATGAATTAGATTCATATTTTCACCTCCATATTTTCTATTTTTAAAACCTGATAGTTCTGGGTTCAACAGGATACTCTGGATATTCTGGAGCAATTTCAGATTCAGTTCTTACCGCTGTTCTATACTGTCCTCTGTCTATTCCATTACAATAAATCCACTTTTGAATTGCAATTAATTTATCAACTCTTATACTTGTCAAGGAATAAGGGCTTGTTGGGTTTCTTAGTAAAGAAACTGCAGTTCTACTTAACTTGCTGCCAAATTTTTCACTGCCTTTCTCTATTTTCCAACCAGATATTTCTGGATCTAACAAGACGTTTTGAATCAATTCTAGATCCAAACGACATAACCCCTTAATTTTAGTCATATCATCCTCCTGCTTCTATCACACATTTATAATAACGTTTATTTTAATAAACGTCAAGAGGAATGGCCGTTTTTTTTATAAACTAGCATGAAAACTATATTTTCGGGCTTCTCTTTATAATGGAATTAGTATAATCTTCAAAAACGGAATGTTCTTGCCCATATATTGTCTCCTTGGTTAAGTTGAGAGATTTGAGCTGCTCCTTTATCAAGAAAACTTTTGAAGGGGCTATTTTTAATGCAATGCCCATTTCTCTATTTTCAAATTTGAAATCTGTCAATTCAATCTCTCTATTATATCGAGCTTCGTGTAGCGTAAAGACACCAGACTGTCTTGAAATTCTGTGAGATTTGAGATCATAGTTGCTTTTAACTGCAAAAGGAAGGACAGAGAATGGCGTTTTATTCATATCAGAAAACCATTTATCAAACAATCGGTCATCTGCATCATCTATACAGAATGGTTCTCTAATAGCTCGCTGACTATCTTTGTAATAAATTGAAGAGTTTTCGTTTAGTATTGAGGGGTTTAAAATATAAACAACAGGAAACGTATTATTATCAATATAATTAAATCCATCTATTGCAAAATATAATGCAACCAGTGGATCGGTTGACCAATCTAAGCAGGGAGTTAGTAATCCGTAATGCTGTGCTATAAATGAGTAATGAAAAAGATTAAATCTCTCATCACGTTCATTAATATCTAATCGATCGCGGAACTCTCTTATATTTTTATTAAAATCTAGGAAGTTTCTATACTTCAAGCTATGTATGGCCCCATCTTTAGGCACGTCCAGAATTTGTTCACGAAACAAACTAGGCCTCAATTTCCAATTTTGCTGCCTATGTCCTCGATACCAAAGTTCTTTTTGATTCTTTTCGGTGTAGTCCAAAATATTCTCTAGGTACTCGATGACATTACTTATTGGTTTTTCGTTATAAAAATGATTCATTATTTAATTTCCGCCATCCTCTATAATTTCCTTTTTATTATATCAAAAAAACGGTATAACCTGGATTTGGTTATGACCGCTTTTTTATTTAAAAGCCTCAAAATGCTTTTGAGACACAGGGTAATGTTAGGGTTCTTACCCATTAGTAGTATAGCATAAATTTTCTGTATGGTTAACTCATGTGTCTAAAATAAGCATCGTATACTAGCTTATTAGCATAATAAAGTTCCTGATCATATTTGGTCCCAAAGCATTCATGTTCTGTAATAAATGCTTCATCAACTATATAAGCATCTAAAAAAGGAAGGTTATTCTTCACAGCATTTGTAGTTCGATGATTCCCATCAATAACTCTATGAGATTCAATTGAGTCTTTGAAAATGATGATTGGCTCATCTTTTAATTCTACATCTGACAGATCTTCAATCTGGTAATAAACATGTTTTTTATTCATCATATGTACGTTCACTTCTTTGATTTCAGAAAAACGTTCAGATGCTATTTGCTGAGTTATATAATTACCATCTTGTAAGATGCTTCTTATTTTCCCAATGCATATAGTTATATTAAAAGGGTGCAGAATTCCTCCAAAATTTGCTGGATATTGGCAATAATTCCACCAATCCTTAATTGATTCAGAATCACGGACATAGTTTGAAGGAATTTGAGCTATAGTACTTGCAATAATACGCATTTCACTTTCGTTTAAAAAAACTTCCTGGGATAGTCTTTCAAAAATGATCTCCTCAACCATTTTTCTATTCTCTTTAATTGTTGCTGCAGTCTCTTTAGCTATTCTTTTTAATTCCTTTAGTCGCTTTTTCTTTTTGTTTTGGGCACTCATTATAAAACCTTCCTTTCAATATCTATTATAACATTCGCATAGAAAAAACTACAATTGGTGGGAATATTCAATTTACGGAGACTTAGTGCTGGTGTCCAGCTCGATAGTCGCTACGAATCCAGTGAGACATTTGCCGATGCCTTTTTTTATTAACTGAAAGAGCCGCCTAGATAGCAGCTCTTTTCTTTTTGTTTCGAGACAATCCATTCTTCTTCGCTTGCTGATAGAGGACACTACTTCTTTCCTGGAGTCCAGTTTTAAAAATCAACGAATCCATATTGGATAGGAGTATTATTAATTTGTGCTGAACATTTTGCGCAATAACAATTATCGTCAAAGTTTAATTGTTCTCCTTCCACTAAGATACCACTTGACTCATTTGGTTGCAAGTGAGGATAATAATGTGAGACTAGCTTTTCAAAACTGCTAACCTCTTCAATAAAATCACGCGCGATTTGGTCGTAATCATAAATTCCTAAATAAACCTGTTGATGTTGATCTGTGATAAGAAAATAACAAGGGGTAGAAGAGTCAACATCAGATACCTCTCTAAAGAAAACTTTGCTTTCATTACACTGAGGACAACTTAAAAATCTGGACGCTCTTTTTTTTCTAAACCAGGTGTCTAAACGGAACCCTAATTTTTCTTTATTGTGATTTATTTTTAAAATGATCATTGGTAAAATCTGGCCGAAAAGAGCAATACCGTTATCTAAGTAACTTCCATATCGGAACATGTTATAGATTGTAAGCAGGAATATGAATCTGAGCATCCATTTTGCTCCAGAGAACATGTAGGAGACTATGCCTCCTAAGTGAAATTCATTTTGCCATACAATTTTCCTTAGAAAGTAAATTTTTACTGTTAATGAGGAGACTGCTAAAAGAATTCCACTCAATATAGCCTTAATTATCATTCGCTCATTCCCCTTCTTTTTTACTTGCCTCTTCAATTTCAAGAAGAGCTGTTTCATCAGTCTTGGGATGTTCTTCCGTTCCAACACCTAGATTTATAATCTTCTTTAAAAATACTCCGTTATGTTTTTGATAAGAAACTGCAGTAGCCGCTTTTACAACACCTAGATGTTTTGCTACACGTGCATTGTCCGGATTAGACAAGTCAACAAAAACAATTCTTTCTCTTTGTGCAGCTGTTAAACGAGATAAGATTTCAGGAATAGCTGCTTTGCAATAAGGGCAACCTAGTTTGTAGAATATATAAACAGTTTTACCCTCTATAAGAGGAGCTTCTGAAGAGTTTTCTTCCTGGTTATCTAAATTAATCGGAGAGAAGACCTGCCTTAGTAATTTTTTATTGAATTGATTTGTTATTAGTACATTATCACTTTGAGAATCTGCATAAGTGCGCGAGGGATATAGAATAGGGTATATCATCCCTAAAATAGAAATTAACAAAGGAGCAACGTATAACAAGACCTGGTATTTGAAGCTATATTTGAAATAGCTAATACCAATATATTTGATAAATAATGCTGTAATTACACCAATCGCAATAACTACTAGAATGTTTAAAAAATTAAAAGGATAATAAAAAATAACATGATGATTAACAATGACAATTTGTATAAAAAGAACTAGTAGTGTTGCTGCTAAAAAAACAGCCCATAAGGAGAGAGTTATATCAGAAAGTAGATTATTTAAAATAAAATCTTTAATGCGCGTGAGAAGTGTTTTTTGTTTCATAAATGATCCTTTCTAATTATAAATTATTCTCTATAAAAATAGAGAGAGAAAAAAAGGAGAGTATGGCAGTTGATAAAACTGAGCATTGATCTTTTTATCAAAAACAATTACCACATGGTTATACTGTCCCTTATATTCTCTATACAATTCATCTAACATTTTCTCAAAGCCTGCAGGTATGTATGATGTTCGTATCAAGGGCAGAACCTCTTCTTCAAAGGAGTCATTTTGAACGGTTACAAAATATTCAAAAGGACTATCGTCATTTGCTGATTTGATTTCTAATACATCATAAGGTAGACCACCAATTTCAGACAACCTTTCTACAGTTATCTTCCAATCAATATCCTTTATCAAGTTCAAAGAACCACAAATATGATAACTAATTTGGCTAGCAGATAATTGAGATGGCGATGCTAGAATAGATACTCCTTTCTCCTTTAAATTTTCTAGATAAGTATTATCACTTTTATTATATTTTAGTTCCTGAATATTCTTTAAAAATCTCAGAACTCTAGGATGAAAATCATTCTTATCTTTCCCTTTTGGAGTTCCCAAACTATCAAAAATAAAAAACACTGTAGAGTCTTCATAATATGGTTCAGAAAAATAAGCAATGATTTTTCCAAGGAGCTGGAAGTGAGCCTCTGTATTTCTATCATACTCAACATAATAGCATTTACCTTCTACAAAAATCGCAGCATCTGGTAATGCAGTTACTGCTTGTCTATTTGTAGGGAATGAAAATTGAAAATTCAATTCAAGGAAAGATAAATGTTGACATCGTTCTGAAATATCTTTAGTGATCCTGGCACAGAATCTTCTTGTATTTAAGTCATGAATATTTACTGTTCGAGGTTTTCCGCCATAGAGATTATTAGCAGCAATGCTGAACATTGAATAATCATATTCAGTCACAAAAGATAGTTCATATAAATCATTATGATTTGGTAAAACTGAAAAGAGCCATTTAGCAAATTTTGAATTTACATAATATATTTTCTTTCTACCATCTCTTTCCTCGTAAGCACTAATGGGAAAATTTCTATTTCCAATACAACCCTGAAGCCAGAGAGACTTAAGAGCCTTTTTAGGAGCAAGTGAAGAATAGAGATTTGAAATGATTTCTCTGTCAAAATATCCAAATCTTATTAAATGATACATTAACAAAAGCTGTTCTTTATTAAAAAAAATATAATCCATTTTTGATTCAGATAGAACGAAATACTCCACTGCATCTGATGGAGGTCTAATTGATTTAGGTCTTTTAAAAACTTTAGTTTCGTAGAAAATATTCTCAGACACGATACACCTCTCTATATATCCTTGAAAAATAAGCAAAAATAGGTATAAACTCACCCTTATAGCTCTGATATATGTATATACCTCTAAAATAGTAGATAAAGCCTATATAATAAAGAATAAAGTAACCATCTGGCTTACCCTTATAAAGTCACAAAATCACCTCAAAATCACTAAATTTAATTTATATAGTTAGATAGTGCCTTTAATCGGATATTATAAACCTTGTTAATTCAGCATTTTATCTGCATTTCCAAAATATTTTATTTTTTAGATTACTTATAAGACTATTATAAGACCATTCAAAGTATTGATAAATAAATGATTATCGCAATTTTTATAAATAAATTAATTTTTGCTTTTATCTAATATATCACGAAGTATTTTTTTAGACAATGGTATGATAGACTGTACTTTTTTTGAAAAACTGATATACTTGTCTAGAAAATATGAATAACAAGGAGTAACCATATGGCAGCAAAAAAGAACAGCTTAGCATCTCATCAAAGTAGCATTGATGAACTTTTAAAAAAATTAGAAGAGGAAAAAGCTAAATTAAAAGAATATGAAGAAAAAAAGAAAGCCGAAATTGGGAAATTGTATTTTGACTTGCTTTATATTGACAACAAAAACATTGACGTTGATGAAGTTGTTTCTGAATTAAAGGAACAAATTAAAATCAAGCGTAAAGAAAATCAAAAATCTAAAAATAATCAAAATGCTGATTTGGATGATGCCGATGTATAGTAAAAGAGAGGTCTAATACCTCTCTTTTTTATTACCATAATTCTTCTAATCCATCTGAGTCATCCTCTACAATAATGTTTTGAGCAACAGTTCCTTTTTCCTCTGCTTTGATTACCGGGCGTTCAAAATCAGACTGTTTCTTTATTTCATTTGTAGATGACTGTGGTTCTTCTTCAACCAACTCAATAGGGCTTTCAGGAATTGTTTTTACGCTTTCTGAATCACTACTGATATCTTCTTTTGCAGTGTTTTCACGTTTAATTTGAGGGGCATATTCAGGGGCTACTGTTTTCTTTTCTTCATTGTTAGATAGAATATTTGGTTCATGAATTTCCATGATTTTGGCCCACTCGTTTGGTGTAAAGTCACTTTCCGTTAATGAGTCCCTCTTACCATTTTCAATGTAACATTTTTCTACCATTTCTGACCAAATTTTATAAGCTTCTCTATCTTCGGGATCATCCATATTGAATGGTGGTTTAAAGTTCTCATCACTGAACATTGGCATTAAAAAATTAGGTACAGAAGTTACAAACATCATGTCCGACACTTCATCATCAACAACCATAACTCCAGCATATTCAAATTGTTCAAGCTTGGCCATATCCGATTGTTTAAGTTGAGGTTCTTCGATAATTTGTTCACTAACTCTGCGCGAATTATTATCGTTTCCAGCCATCATATCTTCTTGAGCATACTGATCGTTTTGTTGCAAAACATATTTATCGCCTACCCGATTTGCAATATATTCTACAGATTGAGGACTGCTTTGCTGGAAGACAAAAGCGTTACGATATGATTGGAAAAGAGCATCAGCTCTATCTGCACCTATTGTTGCAACTGCTTGTTCATAGTTTTGATATAAATGCAATGCTGGTGTTCTAAATTTACGATTTTGATCCAGGAAGCCTTGGTCTCGAGCCATCAAAATTGTATTCTTCTCATCATTCATATAAGGGAATAACGGAGACAGGTTTGGAAGTCTTCGGTAGGCTCCACTTTGCATTATAATTTCTGCTACCTGGCCGACCATTCTGCTATTAGCATCCCCCAGCTCAGCTTTAGCTGAATTTACTAAAATAACTCCTCCCATCTTCAGCAAAACATCTACATTTTTTGTGGATTGAGAAAAGAAAACTCGACGGACATAAGGACTTTTAGAAAGACTATTTATAACATTTTTCAAACCGTTTATATTGGCATCAAAATTGAAAAATGTTTCTCCGGTTTGAGAATTAGTAAATAGATTACTTGTGAAATACAAGATAGTATCTTTCATTATTTTAAGCTTGTTTTCCAAGTCTCTATGAGTGTAGTAAAGTTTTCTAAGTCTCAATGATTGGTTAGCATCAAAGCGAAAATCTACGCCACCTGCCTTTATCCAATCATCATATTCTTTTTTATATAATTCATTATATTCATCATCAACTTTCTTAAATAATCGTTCCTCACGTTGAGCGATTATTTTTAATACTTCTAGACGAGCAAAGATATAATCATTACTAAGAAGAATATCATTAAAATCTGATAAAGTTGGTGCATTTCCCTTAAGTCTTTTGTTGATAGGTGCACCCATTACTTGAGCTGTGATAATTAATAATAGAGTTGCGCTTCTTGTATGAGCTTCTTCACTATTAGCAAAGAATGGATTCCCATTTCCGCCATCTCCTTCGCTAAAGTTTCTAAACAAGTCAGCAGCCAATGCTGAAGCAATTTCAGGCTTAGCATCAAAAATATTAATAGCATCTGTATCTGGTTGTGGAGGATTTACATGCCACACAACATCTTTTGGGAGCCCAGATCTTTTCAAAATATCAAGGGCATCACGAATGAGATCTCCCGACGGCTCATTAACATAAAATCCGTTTGTAAGATTTTTCCCAATCCCTTTTGTAAACCACTCTTCGTAAAGATTATCAAGTAGGAAATCGGCTTCTTCTTGAGGTAATCCCATAGCCGCTACTTCTATTCGTTTGCTCTTAATGTAGGCCGCATATTGCCTTATGTAATGAATGAAATTCTCGGTATCATTGATGTTGAAAGGTTTAGCTATTGAAGCAGATTTACCTACACCGATAAGACCAAAAAATACAACATTAAGAGCTCGTGTAGCAGCATTCATAATAACATCGTTTCTGAATTTAGAATCAATCCCTATTCTAATATTTGATAGACCATCAGTGTCTCTATCCTGAATTAAGCCATCAATACTCTTATCTTTGAAAAACCGAGATTCTATCCATTGTTCCACTAAGGTAGTATTATATACTCTTACTTCTTTCTGATAAGTATTTACGAACATATAGATATAAATCAAAATTGGTAAAATTACCATCAAGCTATTTGATATTTGCCCACCTATTAACAGGTGCATTGCTCGATAACTAATCGGAAAATCTGAATACTTCAAAAATCTGTCTGCACTTACATAAGCGCTATTAACGATAACAAGGATGTAATTATTGATCGTGAGAATTATTATTGCTACTCCAGACATAATCGCACTGACAAATGACATCATGATGAATTTTTTTATCGTCGCTATGCGTTTATTTCTGGGGAATGAAGCAACCTTTTCAAATAGTTCATATCTTTGCCTGCTGGTCAATCGAGCATTCCAGATGCCAAAATAAAGAGCAATAAAGTTGTTTAAAAGCAATAAAATAAAGAATATAAAGAATACAAAATCAGGAACCTGAATCCTAAAAATGATTCCCAGTACCATTAAAATAATCATAGCTATTGAGAAATACAAGGACCACTTAATAATACGTCTAAAGATTGATAACAAATAATCAAGTGTCCGATAACCGTTTCTCATATAGGGTAAAGTGCTTAAATATTTCCTCATCTTTTACCTCACTAATATACAAAAATTGATTTAAAGAATTGCAAAATTAAGATTCCTCCAACAGTGATCACTAAACCAATAATCAAAGAACTTCTTTGTTTTGCTGCACTATCTCGTTTTCTTCCCTCTGTAAACATTTTTTGGTAGTTGTAAATAGCAGATTGGGTGTTGGCAAATGAAGGTAGAAAAGCTAATAAAAGCAACTGCAGAACTGTAAAAATATCTCTGAAACCTTTTATATCTACTGCTCCTACATTATCCTTATTGTATAGAACAGAAAATACAGTTAGAGCCAGGAAGCGAATAGTATAGATAAAAACTAGGGCTAAAATAATCACTTTTAAAGCTTTCATCATACTAAGATTATTATTTGCTTTATTAGCGACATACCACCAAATTGCACCTCCTATCACTATTGCCCAAGGGATAAAATTAAGTGCGAAAAATATATAATAAATAATCATATCTTACCTTTCATGAAAAAATAAGCACCTTGATAAAATATCTTGGTGCTACGCGAAAATTATCTCTTGAAAAATCCATTCAATTCGTCACTTCGCCCTGTATTTCGCATTGATGTATTAAAGTTACAGTGTACATAGAAAATGGTTTGATTTTTTTCATTAATTGTATAACGTGCTCTTCTCACTACAACGGAAATGGGCTCGTGAGTATAGACATATGTTTTATCTAAACTCATCGAATTTCGCAATTTCACAGAAATTCCTGGAAATCCTTCTAGCTCAATCAAATGGCCACGACCTACGTCATAAGTTGTTAAGTACGCAGTATGAGTTGAACCTACTAATCGACCAGTATCAATCAGAGCTTTTAGTTTCTCAGCTGGAGGAGTTTCAAGTTCAATTGCACTTCCCCACAAAACATACTGTTCGGAGGTAAAATCGAGCGGAGTAAACCGACTGTCTTCTTCTGTTTCCACTTGGGAATTGTTATTAGATTTCCAACCAACAAAATTAAACTGAATTGGTTTGCCAATCTCGGCATAATATTTTAGCGGATGTATCCTAGAAAAAGCTCCATAGCTAAACCGCTTTGTAGGAATTTTATAACTTCTTAGATTTTGATCTAGTAGAAAAACACCTGAAGAACTTACATGAGTAATTATTCCATTTTGTGTTTTTTCTGTCAGTTCTCTTTTTAAATCACGCATTCTTTGACGATAGCTGCTACTGTCGTTTCCTCTTGTTTTTTCTCTTGCAATATCAATGGCTTCAGAGTTCATCAACAATTCTGCAATATCTATATCTCCGAGTGCTACATAGTTATTTTTTACTCCAGTAGGCATTTTAAAGTTTTTAAAATGCCTTTCTTTTAAATCAACAACTTTTAAAGGGATGATTCTATCAATCATATTTCTCAAATCTGTAGTTTGAAACATTCCTGCTTTTCTGTGTGGAACATAAACTCGCAATTCTGCGTAATTAGCATCGATAGGCTTACATACTAGAAGGTCCTCAAAAACTACTGTTTTTGAATCTTCTTTATAAATTGTAGGTGCTGCTTCTATAGTCCCAATAACTACCGCTGAAAACACCTCTTGTCTAGCTCGTTCACGTCTTGAGCTATCTTCCATCAAGCTACGGTCAAAAGGTCGCAAGTATAAATTATTTTTTACATCTTCAATTATATTTTCTGGTATAAGGCTCACACCCAATGAAATGTTTTCTTCATCATACCAATTAGCATCTTCAGGTTTTTTGTTAGCTAAAACAATTGAACGCATCTCATTTCCATTATCAGCTTTTGGATAACGAATATTCTTATATCCACGTTTTTTAAATTCACTTAAAGGTAACATTGAAAAACTCCTTTAATAATTTGTTTATACTTTATATTATACGAATTTCAATTAAAAAATAAAAGTGTATGATAAAAAAAGGCTGCTTGTGCAGTCTTTTTTTATTCAATTCTAATTCTAAAGGAAAAACAGGAATAGAAATGCAACAATTCCAACAACACCAGGCACAACTAATGCGGTTCTTTGAATATATCCTAACTTTAAACCTTTGATAATAAAAAGGAGAGATAAGATAGTTATTCCAAAAAGGATGATTAGAGAGTAAAACATAACATTTTCTCCTTTCTTGTTTAACATTAACTTAGTTACAGTATAAAATATTGACTTCGCAAAGTCAATTAGTTTGGAAATTATATTTGACAGCATTATCCTATTTAGTATATTTATCATAAATATATTTACTAAAATTATAAACAGAACAAACATACATATTATAAACTCCTTAAATAAGTTTATGTTTTTAATTATGATATGTATTATATTTATAACAAATATAGTATTGACAATAATGAAAATATTGTTTATAATTATTGTAATCTATGTAATTATGATAAAGGAGGAAGTCTTCATGGCACAAACCCTTGCTTCAGATATTCTTGTTGCCCCTAAAATTATCACTTTTTACCTTGATAAAGGTGGAGGTGGAAAAACTTCAGGTATTTATAATTTTAATGGGTATGTTGGAGATATAAAAAATAAACGAGTTCTGACGTTCGATGGAGATCGATCACAAAACCTTACCAAAACATATGGCGTACAAGGTTCAAGAGGTATCTATGATATATTTGTTAATGATGAATTTGAAATATATCATACTTCTCAAAAAAACGTTGATGTTATAATTGGTTCAGAAAAATTTTGCGATTACAATATTAATTGGGGAGATTGTCAAAATACTTTTATGGTATTATACAGTTGGATCACTCGAAATTTAAAATTTCTAGCAAAAGAGTATGATTATATAACCATCGACGCTCATAATGATACTACAGATGTTACAGCTAATCTTTTAGCAGTAGCAGATGTCGTCGTTGCCGTAGGGAATGCAGACGCTAATAGTTTTGCTGCCTGGGAGGAATTAAACGAACTATTCTTGCCTCGTATAAAGAAAAAAGCAGCAGATGCACTTACAAAAGTATCTTATGTTCATGCAGAGCCGTATTTGATTGCAAATAGAATTCCATTCAAAGGCAACAACGTTGCCAATACGGTAAAAGAATTTTTGGAGGTGATTCAAAGAAAATATGGAGATAAATTCTTAGGTGTCATTCCTGAACGTGACACTGTAATTCGTTCTTTACTTGAAAATAAAAGTGTCTTTGAATTATATCAAGAAATGCCTGAAAGCACGTTGACTCAAAGTAAACGAAAAGCTTCAGAAAAAAAATTCGTAGATGGGATGGCAAGTATTTTTGATAAAATTATTGAAAATGCAGATATGATTGACTAAATACAATATAATACCTAATATTGTGTTTATACATATGATAAGTATAAAGGAGAAAGATATGACTCAATCTCGATTTGAAGCCTTTGGCAATAGAAGCATTGGTCTTGCCAATGCAGAAGAAGTAGTAGCAACAACAAAAATTAGCAAACCAAAAAATAAACTGAAAAAGCAAAATTCGGATTCATTCCCAATTGTCCCAACTAAACAGATTACATTTTCTCTTGCGCCAACTATTAGAAAAATCTTGAAAGAATTACGGATTAAGAATGAACCTGGTCAATCAGATGCTAGGTATCTGAGCAATCTAATTTATCGAGATAAGTTTGGAGAAAACCTATATGATGAAAATGGGAAACAAATGTTTGAAATTGATCCAGAGACTGGAGAAAAAATATAAAAAGCACGATGTGACGTGCTTTTTATATTGGTTATATTTATAATAACAATCATAATTGAAATCAATATGTTTGTTATTTTAATAAAGCTGTAGCTTCGCCTGTTTTATAATCAATTTTCGCGTTTTTGGAAACATTAAGAAGTGTAACACTCCCTGTAATTCCATCATAATTAGCTTTCCCAGGATCTTTTAATTCTACTTTTATGTGTTTTCCATCTGCATCAAAACCAGTCCAGAATAGCGATACACTACGTGGTATTAGTTCATCTTCAGTATAGTTTGCTACGACATAATAGTCAAGAGTATAATCAGGGTGCTCTTTTAACCATTCATTTAACGCAGTTTCGTAAAAGAGCATACTGTATGGATTTTCTGGATCTGTTTTTTTGTCTGCCATCGTTCCAGAATTTAAATATCGAGTTATTGGAATGATATTTTTGGGCTCTGAATTTAAACCAGAAAATAGGTACCCGATCAGATGGCCTCTATTCATTAAGTAAGATTTTTTGATTTTCCCATTTTCATCTTCGTATTTAAAACGGTAATTGTGCCACCCTTCCGGATCGTATGTGATTTTAGAATCACGTTTTTCAGCTGGTTTATCTGAATATTTCAGTTGAATATGTCCTGAAACAGCGCGATTATATTCATCCATTCTAGCATTATACATTATTTTCTCGCCAGTGAAAGACAAGGCTTCATAGTGAGCAGTTGTCTCACCTAAAGTTCCTTCTTGGCTCGCAGCTGTTTGCTCAGATGAGCTGCTATTTAGCGCATTGCTTGCTTCACTAAGTTTTTCTTTGACAGCATTTTTAGTATCTTTAGCTGATTTTTCAATTTCTTCCTTGTTTCCTTTAAAAATGGTCTGCAGGAAAGAGAACGGACCTCCAAGATTTATCCCACTATAAGCAGCATATCCCAAAGCGCATAAAATAATTAATAGGCCAATAATGATGTTAATAACCCAACCTTTGATAGATGAACCTGTATTGCCTTGTTTACTCAATTGAGAAATCTCCTTTTATTTTTTTATTATTCTATTTTACCAAAAATATAAATAAAACAAAGACTATCATAAAAAAATTATTATAAGAAAAATAATAAGGGACTATTGTCCCTTATTTTATATATTTTGTTAGTGAATTTAAGCTTTTTAAGCCTTGAGCATTCTGTACTTCAAAAAAGTTATTAGTGCGTTGATATATAACGTAACCATGACTATCCTGTAAAATTCTGGCCGATATTTTTTTATGATAGGCTTTATTAATATTATGTATGACTGTAGAAAAAAGTGGAATAGTCGCTGCTCTCTTTTTTTGGTTTAAGAATAAAGCAGATTCAGTTTTATCAGCAACCCACCATTGACGTCGATATGCTAAATATGTTGTTAAATAAGGGGCAGAAAAATCTAGGATTGGTAACTCTACAGATTGCCTGTTTCTATTAACGATAATCTTTTTCTTTCTCATATCTATATCTCTGACAGATAACAGCGACATTTCTTCTAAGGTGATGCCTGTTCCCATTAATAGTGCTATAATAGCAATATTTCTTTCTTTATCTCTATCCCAGTTGTCTACTTTTTTCTGAGTATCTAAAGTCATAACGTAAGAATGATCGACAAAGTCTAAAATATGTTTTAGTTCTTCCTCACTATAAATTTCTTTTTTTCCACTAGGAATTTGCTCTCCTTTTTTTATTGCTTCATAAGTTGAACTATATGCTATTTTCCATTCATCGAAGGCATGACGATAAAAAATTGGTTTCCCACGTTCAACAGTGAAAGAATAATTTGTAAAATAGCTCCAGAAGGAAGATAAATAGGAAATAGTGGTTTTTATGCTAGAAGCTTGTGCTCTGATGTTAGAATATTCTTTTAAGTATTCTTGAATTAAATTAATTGGAACTGCTTCTAAATCTCTAATTGTTAAATTTAGAATGTCAGTATGGTTTGGTTCTTTATTTGCTGCATAGTATTTTAAGAAACGTTCAATTTCAACAAGTCTACGATAAAAGGATTGAGGAATTGTATCAAGAGTAGAGTAGTAATGTAAAGTATAACTTGAAACAAACTCAGGAGTAGTCGATAGTAGATGCTGAATATTTTCTTGGGTTATTTTATTTATTACCAATTTTTTCTCCTCACTTTTTAAATTTTTTGAATTCCATTAAGTGTATTTATAGAATTTAGAGTATTAATAGTATTAATAGTATTGTCAAGCTCTAAAATCGCATAGCAGCGGTTATCTTGAAGAGTATAAATCCCTTTTATGCCCAAAAAGTTCTCAAATTCTTTATAGATAAATCTGTTTATATGCCTTTTCAAATCCCCTTTGTGCCTGAAAAGTTCTGTTTTTTTGCCAGTATAAATCCCTTTTATGCCGAGCTTTTTATAAATCCCTTTTATGCCAGTCAATTGGTTTTTATAAATCCCTTTTATGCCTCATATTTTCAAATTATCCTTTTTGTGCCAGATTTATCTCTTTAATTATCCCTTTTGTGCCGGAATTTGTCAATAAATCCCCTTTATGCCAGCTAATAAGTCTTTATAAATCCCTTTTATGCCTTTTTGTCCTTTATAAATCCTTTTTGTGCCAGACCTATCTCTTTAATTATCCCTTTTATGCCGGAATTTGTCAATAATATAATATCCCCAAAATTTACAACAGGATAAATCCCTTTTTAATTTGTATTTATGGACAAAAAGGGATTTATAAGCTATAATAAGGGATAGTTGAAGGAGAAATACTTATATGACCGAAAACATCTATAACAACAGAGGAAAAACATTTATAGAAGCTATTAGACCAAGAGGAAGTTATAAAGTCTATAAATCTAATATATTAGCACAAGCTCAAGGCGGCCTCTCAGAAGAAGAAAAAAGAATATTTGATTACTGTTTGACTTTTATAAAAAAAGGTGATCTTTATGATAAAGACAAAATATATAGAACTTCTATAAAGGAAATTGTCGAAACAATAGGGAACAAGTCAGGGGGTTCCAGTGCAGAATATATTGCTAAAACACTTGTGAAAATCAAATCGAAGGCAACTGTGTTGGTTCCAGAATCGAAAGAAAGAAATGGTTCAATTATCAAAGGTTATGAAGTTGTTTCTGCATTTCGAAAAATGACAATATGGGAGAATCGTGAAATAGATTTTTCATTTGACGAGGCCTTAGCACCATTTTTATACGAATTATCTGATGGAAATTTTTATGGCGAAGAATTATCAAAGTTATTAGGAATTCGATCAAAGTATGCTAAAACAATCTATGAACTATACATGGCCAAAAGATATGGCAATAACAGAGTCACAGTTGTTGAAGGAAGTTTGGAAGAGTGGTATCTATGGGTTTTAGGTAGTGAAGTAATGGAAAGTCCTGACTTATTAAAAAAATGGACTGCTGGCCGTTTTAGGGATAAAGTTTTAAATGTTGCAAAGGCAAAAATAGAAGAATTATTTCCTTTGACAATGGAAATAACACCCCAAAAAAAAGGTCGTCATGTTGTTGCATTTAGTATTCGATTTGTTATGGCTACATCGACTGAATTATTGTCTATAGATGAAATAATTAAAAAGAAAAAGGAAGAATTAGAATTAGAAAAGCTGCATGAAGAAGAGTATATGGAAAAAATAACAGAGTATTGTATTGCTAATAATATGACGCCATTAGAAGGCGCAGCGTATCTAAAAGATCAAGGCGAGATTGAGTTTATCCCAAGTAAGTTATTGCCAGAAAAGTATAAAAAACAATAACAATAATAACAATATTATCTTGTTGCCCCTTGAAGTCTGATGAAAATATGCTATAATGAGGGTATAAAAATTATTATTTTTATCTTTACCCATCCAGGGGCAAAGGAACTGAGTGTTCGGTTCAAAATGGATATTCGCGGTGTCTGGATTTCTTTAGGGCGGTTGCTCAGGGAAACACCAGCGAGGCCTTTCATTGACTTAATCTCCTTACAGGGGAAGAAGAAACTCTGCCGGCCGGAGCGATGAAAGCAGACCTGTTTGACAGGAGAAAGGGCCGTGCTGATCGTAGAAGAAGAATGAAACACACTTGGAAAACGCCTGCTGTGGATGCACGTCTCAGAGAAGTCTGGGAGCCGTGGCAGCAGGAGCTCTGCCTGGTCCGAAAGGACCACCGGCCGGAGCGGTTTTTCGGTGTGCTTTTTTTATTCCTCACGACAGTAATCGTTTGGGTCGCGATTCTCCTGCAGGGGTGCAAGAGAGAAGTGGCTGCCAGCAAACAGCAGGCTTGCAGGGACACAACGGTCCTGAACAGTCTGTGGTTCACTATGTAAGC